>JAKPSO010000266.1 GCA_029571495.1 Pseudomonadota bacterium | reverse complement strand
GGGTTGCGGCTCTCATTGGCGTCGGCCAGACGAATTGTTCCTTTTTTGATCGAGTCGTCGAGGTGGCCGACGATCAAATTGAGGCCGTGCTTCTGGACCAAATACTCGCGAAACGAAATGACCTCTGGGAAGTTGTGTCCGGTGTCGATATGCACAATCGGCACCGGAAGTTTGCCGGGGGCTGCTGCCTTCATCGCGAGATGCAGAACAACGAGCGAATCCTTGCCACACGAGCACAAGATCGCGGGGCGCTCGAAGCTGCCGAACACTTCGCGCAGAATGCTGATCGCTTCGTCTTCAAGCCAATTGAGGTGGTCGTTCAGCACCGTGTGCTCCGAAGCGATTGCCGTGGTCAGAAATGCGTCGCGGGCGGTCATGCGGTGGCCTTAGTATCGTTTGTGTTTAGAGTCGGAGCGGCAACGTGGATTCCACATTCAGTGGACGTGCCCGTCGCTGTGTCGGCTGTCGCTTCCCACCACCAACGACCAGCGCGCGGGTGCTCGTCATACCGAATCGGTCGCGTGCAAGGATCGCAGCCGATGCTGGCGTAGCCTTTGTCGTAGAGCGCGCTCACAGGAATTTCTTCGCGGTCGACGAAGTACCAGAGGTCTTCGTCTGTCCACTCTGCGAGCGGGTTAAATTTTTCAAGTCCAAATGCGGCGTCCCAGGCCTGTTGCGGAACGCTTGCGCGGCCTGCGCTTTGCGCGCGTCGTAGGCCGGTGACCCACGCGGCCTTGCCCGCCAGCTGGTTTCGCAGCGGTGCGGTTTTGCGGATGTCACAGCACAACGCACGTGCGGCCTTCGTTTCGTAAATTGCGCTGTCGGATTGCGTCGATGTCAGTTGCGCGAGATCGCGCGTATCAGGCGCCACGCGAACAATCGCGCGACCGTACTTCGTTTGCGCGTCTGCCCAGAGATTGAGCGTGGCCGCAGGCAGTTTTCCTGTGTCGAGCGCGAATGTTTCGATAGCGAGCGCATCCAGTGCCACGAGATAAAAGAGCACCATGTCTTCGACGGATAGGCTGCTCGCGAGAACGCACGGTGCGTGCTTCGCCGCGATGGCGAGTGTTTCTCGCGTTTGTGCGAGACGTTGATCGAAGCCAGCGGGCGCGGTGTCAACGCGAGGACGTGCATACCAAGGCGTCGTGCCGATGACGTTTGTTGCGGCGTTCATGGCGGCACTCATCTCCCGTTTCTACGCGTGGGTTGACTTGCTGCGGGAGCGCAAAACGAATGAACGGCGGAACCTTTGGACGTCAGCGCGCCTAAGATCCGTGAGCGCGCGCTTGCGCGGTCACGCGGAAGATGAGTGGTGTGAACAAGTTGAGACATGGCAACGATGCTAGGTTGCAGCGCAACATCGCTAGCAAGTCGATAGGTAATTAGCACATCCATTAAATCGCATATAGGCTGCCTGATAAGCAGGCACTGCGGTAAAGCAAGCTAAAATTTCGTCTTTCCATCGGAGGGATGGATGAGTGGTTTAAGTCGCACGCCTGGAAAGCGTGTTTAGGTTAATAGCCTAACCGGGGTTCGAATCCCCGTCCCTCCGCCAGTGCACACAAAGCTCGCCACCGCGCGGGCTTTTTTGTTTTTTGGCTCCGCGTTACCTGCCTACAATGCAGTGAGGAGGAAACCATGGCTGACGCAGTAACCAAACCCTGGCTGAAAGAGTATCCGCCAACGATCCCTGCGGAGATCGATTTCGGCGCGTATCAAAACTTGGCGGAAATGCTGGAAGAGGCATTGACCAAGTTTTCGGATCGCGTTGCCTTTCATTGCAGCGGCACGGACATTACCTATCGCGAGCTTGACCGATTGAGTGCGGCCTTCGCCGTGCATCTGCAGAAGCATGGATTTGTGAAAGGTGATCGCTTCGCGCTCATGATGCCCAACGTCCTGCAGTATCCGATCGCGTTGATGGGATGCCTGCGTCTGGGCCTTACTGTGGTCAATTGCAATCCGTTGTACACGCCGCGTGAACTGGAACATCAGCTCAAGGACTCCGGCGCGAAGGGAATCCTCGTCATCGAGAACTTCGCCAGTGTGCTGCAGGAAGTCGTCGACGCGACAGCGGTCAAGCATGTTGTGGTCACGGGCCTTGGGGATCGTTTGAGTTGGTGGAAGGGCCCGGGGCTGAACTTTTTGGTTCGCCATGTTGCAAAGCTGGTTCCCGAATTTAAGTTCGCTTCAGCCATTCGTTTCAACACTGCGCTGTCAGACGGCGCGGGCGGCGCGCTTAAACGCGAACATTTGGGCCACGACGATATCGCTTTCCTGCAATACACGGGTGGCACGACAGGCGTATCCAAAGGCGCTGTACTTACGCATCGCAACATCATCGCGAATGTGATGCAGTCGCGGGCATGGCTCTTTGGGTTTCAGCAGGATGTGCGCGACGAGTGCGTCGTTGCGGCGTTGCCGCTTTATCACATATTCGCGCTTACGGCCTGCACCTTTGTCTACGCGACCATGGGCGCAAAGGTCGTGTTGATCACCAATCCGCGCGACGTGCCAGCGTTTGTTCGAACGTTGGCGGAACATCGTTTCACTGTGCTGCCCGGCGTCAATACTTTGTTCACGGCGCTCATGAATCACGAAGATTTCGCTGGATTGGATTTCAGTTCGTTGCGCTACGGGCTCGGCGGCGGCATGGCCGTGCAGCGTGCGACAGCAGAAGAGTGGCAGCGCGTGACGGGTACGCCGCTTATCGAAGCGTACGGCCTGACCGAGACTTCGCCGGGAGCGACGATCAATCCGGTGACCGTGGGAGGCTACAACGCATCCATTGGTTTGCCGATCCCGTCGACCGAAGTTCGTCTGCGCGGTGACGATGGGCAGTGGATTTCGCTCGATGATTACCAGACGCCGGGAGAGATCTGTATTCGCGGTCCGCAAGTAATGCGTGGCTATTACAACCGACCTGATGAGACAGCAAAAGTGCTGGATGCGGACGGATGGCTGTCAACGGGTGACATCGGAAAGATGGACTCGCGCGGCTACTTCTACATCGTAGATCGCAAGAAGGACATGATTCTTGTGTCCGGCTTCAACGTTTACCCCAATGAGGTTGAGGGCGTCGTTGCAATGCATCCGGGCGTGCTGGAGGTCGCTGCAATTGGGGTGCCGGATGGCAAGTCGGGCGAGGTCGTCAAAGTGTTTGTCGTTCGCAAGGATCCATCGCTCACGTCGCCGCAACTCCTTGCGCACTGCCGCGAAAATATGACCGGTTACAAAATTCCCAAGTACGTGGAGTTTCGCAACGAACTGCCGAAAACCAACGTGGGAAAAATTCTGCGCCGAGAACTTCGCGACGAAGAGGTTCGTAGGAAGGCAGCCGCGTAAAAATTTGAAAATATTTTCAAATTCTTTGCGAATAATTTTGACGCAAGTATTGGAGCGGGTTAGCGGAGGGTATTGCTTAAAGAATGGGCGGAGGTTGCTTAGGAAATGAGCAAAAAAGGAGGGGTGATTGAGGGATTTTTGGGTGAATGGGGTTGCAAGGTAG
>JAKPSO010000253.1 GCA_029571495.1 Pseudomonadota bacterium | reverse complement strand
GCGCTCTTGACGGGCTTTGCGCTGGCATTTGCACGCGCCGTGGGTGAATACGGTTCGGTGATTTTCATCGCGGGGAACATGCCGTATGTGTCGGAAATCACGCCGCTCATCATCATCACCAAGCTTGAGCAATACGACTATCGCGGCGCAACTTCGGTGGCCGTGGTCATGCTTGTCGTTTCGTTTGTTCTGCTCTTTGCCATCAATCTCTTGCAAGCGTGGAGCGCGCGGCGCAGCGGGAGGCAATCATGAGCGGCATCGCGGTTTCTGCGCCGGGTCTACGTTCGCCATCGTACTTTGAAGCCCGCGCCGCAACGCGCGACCCGAAGTGGGTGAAGTGGACGCTCGTGACGCTGGGTGTGGCGTACTTCGCGCTGTTCCTGTTGTTGCCGCTCATCACGGTGTTTTACGAAGCGCTGCGTAAGGGCTGGGACGTGTACGCGAGCGCCATCGTCGAGCCCGATGCATGGTCGGCGATCAAACTCACGCTCACCGCCGCGGCGATTGCGGTGCCGCTGAACCTAGTGTTCGGCCTCGCGGCGGCGTGGGCGATTGCGAAATTTGAATTTCGTGGCAAACAGTTTCTGATCACCTTGATCGACTTGCCGTTTTCGGTGTCACCCGTGGTGGCGGGCTTGATCTACGTGTTGGTGTTTGGGTCGCATGGTTGGTTCGGCAGTTGGTTGCGCGACAACGACATCAAGGTGATCTTCGCGGTGCCGGGCATTGTGCTCGCCACCGTCTTCGTGACCGTGCCGTTCATCGCGCGCGAGTTGATTCCGCTGATGCAGGCACAGGGCAAGGAGGAAGAAGAAGCCGCGATCGTGCTCGGCGCGTCAGGGTGGCGCGTGTTCGCGCAGATCACATTGCCCAACATTAAGTGGGGCCTGATCTACGGCGTGATTCTCTGCAACGCACGCGCGATGGGCGAGTTCGGCGCGGTGTCGGTCGTGTCGGGTCACATTCGCGGCCTCACCAACACGATGCCGCTGCACATCGAAATTCTCTACAACGAGTATCAGTTCGCCGCGTCGTTCGCGGTCGCGTCGCTCCTCGCGTTACTCGCGCTCGTGACGCTCGTTATCAAAACTTTTGTCGAATGGCAGCAAGCCAAGGCAATCGCAACTAGCCAGAAAGAAGCACTCGCATGAGCATTCGCGTTGAAAACATTCAAAAGCAGTTCGGCCAATTTCAAGCACTCAAAAATGTGAGCCTCGACTTTCCAACCGGCGAACTCGTGGCTCTCCTCGGCCCGTCCGGTTGCGGCAAGACGACGCTGTTGCGCATCATCGCGGGCCTAGAAAACGCTGATGGGGGGCGCGTCTTCCTCGACGGCGAAGATGCATCGGACACGCATGTGCGTGAGCGCCAAGTTGGTTTCGTGTTTCAGCACTACGCACTGTTCAAACATATGACCGTTTTCGATAACGTCGCGTTCGGGCTGCGCGCGCGGCCACGCAAAGAGCGACCCGCGGAAACGGAAATCAAACGCAAAGTGCAT
>JAKPSO010000247.1 GCA_029571495.1 Pseudomonadota bacterium | reverse complement strand
GATGCGTGGCCAGCTCGTCGTCACGGGCTCCCATGGCGGCATCAGTGCCGCGCATCTAGCGCTAGCGCATCCCCCTCGCCTGGTCGCGTTCAACGACGCTGGCGGCGGGCTTGATGCAGCCGGCGTCGCGGCGCTCAGGGTGCTCAACGACGCCGGTGTCGCCGCCTGTACGGTTAGCCATGCGTCTGCGCGAATCGGTGAAGCAGCGAGCACGCTAGCAACCGGGCGCATCAGCGCGTTAAACGACCTAGCGAAGTCGTTCGGAATACGCGCGGGCGAAGCGATGTCAGTTGTGGTCGAGTGATTGCGCGAACCCTCCTGATCGACTACAGCCGTTGCCGTTTCGCACACGCCGCAACAAGCGCCTCCATGCGCGCCAGTCTCGTCTCCGGCTTTTTTGCGCTCACCACACGCCAGATGACTCGCTTTAGGTAACTTGGCGGCAGCGTTTCGTAATACGCCCACGCCGCCTTGTTCGCCTTGATTTGTTTGATTTCGGCCGCGCTCAACTCGGGCATTTCGGGCTGTTCGTACGCCGCGCGCCGCGATCTTGCTTCGGTGCGACGCTCGAACGCCGCAATGCCCGCAGGTTGCATTCGACCTTCGGTTGTGAGCTGGGCCACGCGCGCGATGTTCACAGCGCTCCAGTGCGAACTGGCCTTGCGCGGCGTGAAACGGATTTTGTATCGCGCGTCGTCGATGCCCGTGCGCACGCCGTCGATCCAGCCGACGCACAGCGCTTCATCCACGGCCTCGGGCCACGTAATGCTCGCCACACCCGTGCCCACCTTCATGAAACCCACGATGAGTTCCGTATGCGACGCAGCGTTACGCGCGAGCCATTCGCGAAACTCGCTTGGCGTTGAAAAGTACGTGGGTTCAGGCTTCAATTCTTTAGCACCGCAACAGCTTTATGCCGCTAACGACCAGCCAACGGTCGTTATCGCGAAATAAATCAACGAATCGACTTACGAAAAAAATCACGCTAAACCCTCGTCAGACAGCCGTCTAAGCAAGAAAGCTACATCGCGTGAACGTGCCATGGCGTCACCGCGCTACGCATCCACCTTCACGTTAGCTTCTTTCACCACGCGCGCCCATTTGACGCGCTCTTCGCGCATGAAATCGGTGAATTGCTGCGCGGTACCGCCACCGTCTTCGGCGCCGACGCCCGCTAGGCGTTCCTTCACGTCAGGCATCGCCATCGCCTTGTTGATGTCTGCGTTGAGGCGCGCGACCAACGCAGGCGGCATTTTTGCGGGGCCGATCATGCCGTACCAGGTCGTTGCCTCGAAACCCGGATAACCGCTCTCCGCCACCGTCGGCAAATCCGCGTACGACGTCGAGCGCTTGGTGCGCGTCTGTGCGATCGCGTGCACCTTGCCGCCCTTGACGTGCGGGGTCACGGCGGCCATCGTGTCGAACGAATAATTGATCTGCCCGCCCATCAGGTCGGTCAAGAGCGGCGCGCTGCCCTTGTATGGCACATGCAAAACGTCGATGCCTGCGGCGACTTTGAACAGTTCAAGCGCCAAGTGCTGTGCGCTGCCGCTACCGGCGGAGCCGAACGACAAGGTGCCGGGCTTTGCCTTCGCGAGCGCAACCACGTCTTTGATTGTTTTCGCAGGCGCGTTTGGGTGACAAATGAGCACGTTCGGCGTCACGCCCACCAGTGAAAGCGCAGAAAAATCGGTGTCCGCGTTGTACGGCATTTTTGGATTCAGTGCGGGGCCGATGCCGTGCGAATTGATGTGTCCCATGAGGAGCGTCAACCCGTCGGTCGATTTCGCCACGATGTCCGCCGCCAAAACACCGGCCACACCCGCGCGGTTCTCGACGATGACTTGCTGCCCCCACATCGCCGTGAGCTTCGGCGCGAGCACCCGCGCGAGCGCGTCGGTTCCACCGCCCGGCGGAAATCCCACGATGATTTTCACGTTGCCGCTGGGCCAGGTGGATTGCGCGAAAGCGCCGAGGCTGCCGAGCGCGGGGGATGCGACGAACGCACGCACGAGATTGCGGCGAATGTGATTGATGGACATGGTGCGGTGCTCCTGCAATTTTCTTATGCGGCGACTTTAAGGTTAGCCGGTTGCGCGGCGGCCGTGAGCGTGGTTTTCAGCCGGATCCCGGCATCCAGAAACGCCGGCTCGAAGAACTCCGTGCGAGCGATCTCACGTCCGTCCGGGGCGATGATCGCGCTGATCCC
>JAKPSO010000246.1 GCA_029571495.1 Pseudomonadota bacterium | reverse complement strand
AGGTTGTCCTCGTTCACAACGACGTCCATTGCGTGACGTTCCTCATCAACCACAATGCTCGTGATTTGCGCCGGTGCCAATGCATTGATCACGAATTGCGCAGTGTCTTCGGCATACAAAATGATGTCGATTCGCTCGCCCGCGAGTTCGTTCGTAACCGAATTCACGCGCGAACCGCGCATGCCGATGCAAGTACCTTGCGGATCAAGACGCGGATCGTTGGACTTGACCGCGATCTTCGCACGCAAACCAGGATCGCGAGCGACGGCTTTGATTTCAATGACGCCTTCTTCGATTTCAGGCACCTCGAGTTCGAAGAGCGCTGACACGAACTGCGGCGCGGTGCGCGAAAGAATAAGTTGAGGCCCACGAGCCTGACGGTCGATGCGCAAAACGTATGCACGAACGCGGTCGCCAACGCGGAAATTTTCCTTCGAGATCAGCTGATCGCGCGGGATGACGCCTTCGACGCGCCCAGATTCAACAATGATGTTTCCACGATCAATTCGACGCACCGTGCCGTTAATGAGTTGATCATTTCGATCAAGGAACTCCTCAAGGACTTGCTCGCGCTCAGCATCGCGCACACGCTGCAAAATTACCTGCTTGGCGGCTTGGGCGCCGATGCGGCCAAACGGAATGGGCTCGAGTGACTCTTCGACGTATTCGCCCATGACTTTAGATGTGTCGAATTCGTGCGCTTCGCGCAGCATCATTTGGTTGTCGGGATCGACAAACTCTTCGTCTGGAACAATCAACCAACGGCGAAACGATTTGTACTCGCCCGATTCGCGATCAATTTCGACACGCGCTTCAATTCGCTCTTTGTTCAAGCGCTTCGTGGCTGAGGCCAGCGCCTGCTCCAACGCCTGAAAAATAACTTCCTTGGGTACGCTCTTCTCACGAGCCAACGCATCAGCAAGCACCAATATTTCGCGATTCATATATTTCTCCAACTAATACTGTGGCACCACACGAGCACGTGCGACATTTGCATAAGGAATTCTTGTGACGACACCGTTGACATCCACTGTTACCGCATCGTCGCTATAGCCAATGAGGATGCCGTTGAGCTTGCGCAGCCCTTCGAACGCCGGCTCGATCGTGAGCTTGACTTCTTCACCAGCAAATCGATCAAAATGCATTGGCTTAGTTAAGGCGCGATCCAGGCCGGGCGTCGAAACCTCGAGGTGTTCAAACTCGCAGTTCGACGCAATCAACGCGTCTTGAATGGCGTCGGACATCGCGACACAGTCATCTAGGCCGATGCGATCCACGCCACGTTTGCTGTCCGGTCTGTCGATAAACACGCGCCACAGCCGGCGAGCAGGCGTGTACTCGGCCTCAATCAGCTCGTAGCCTCTAGCCTCAAGTACGTCAGCAATGGTGGATTTCGCTTGTGTTGTCACAAAAAAAAATGGGCCTAAGCCCATTTCCATGAATACACCGGCGATGAACGCTCAAACGAGCAATTCCCCGCACGGGGAAGTGGTGGCCAAGGGCGGAATCGAACCACCGACACGCGGATTTTCAATCCGCTGCTCTACCAACTGAGCTACTTGGCCGAATTTTTAATTCTAGCAATTTCTGATCCGCAATGTGAACCACCAGAGCGGATAGACAAACGCCCCACCGTTGAGGGTGAGGCGTTTAGGAGGAGTTAGTTTGACACTGACCTACTTTCGCGAGCTATAAGGCTGACTATCATTGGCGCTGAACTGTTTCACGGTCCTGTTCGGGATGGGAAGGGGTGGGTCCAGATAGCTATGGGCGTCAAACTAAAAAGGTTCACGTCGTGGCTGCAAGCGGTTAGGGCTTATTGAGCAGCGACGGCGTGTTGGAAGAAGTTTTTGGGTAGAGATTGATTCTCGGTCACCTATGGCGGTGCGAGTTGTGTGCCACATTAATTGAACGTGACACGAAATGATATTTGCGAGTTATAGGATCAAGCCTTACGAGTAATTAGTATCAGTTAGCTCAACGTGTTACCACGCTTCCACACCTGACCTATCAACGTCCTGGTCTAGAACGGCTCTTCAAGGGGGTCGAGCCCCCAGGGAAATCTTATCTTCGGGCGAGTTTCACGCTTAGATGCTTTCAGCGTTTATCTCTTCCGTACATAGCTACCCTGCGATGCCTCTGGCGAGACAACAGGTACACCAGCGGTACGTCCATTCCGGTCCTCTCGTACTAGGAACAGGCCCCGTCAAATTTCCAGCGCCCACGGCAGATAGGGACCAAACTGTCTCACGACGTTTTGAACCCAGCTCACGTACCTCTTTAAATGGCGAACAGCCATACCCTTGGGACCGGCTACAGCCCCAGGATGAGATGAGCCGACATCGAGGTGCCAA
>JAKPSO010000242.1 GCA_029571495.1 Pseudomonadota bacterium | reverse complement strand
GTCGCGGACGTCGGCGGCGTTTTCTTCGAGGATATGGGCTTCGCGCTGAAGAATCGTGTTCGCGATAGCGTTGAGCGCGTCGTTCTTGGCGGCGGTCGAAGCGCGCGCAATGGTGCGCGAGGCCGACCGCGCCGCGCGCCCGACCAAGTGCATGTATTCAGTAACGTCCAGCATCTTATTCATGCCGCAATTTTACCTGCCATGATGATGGCATGAATGGATTACAGCTTTTTAGCGCTATGGAGCGTAAATATTAGGCGGACGGCCTATTTGTGCGGAAGTTGACTTACAGAAAATTGCAGCTCAAAGCTTTACTGCGTGGTCTATGGGAGAGAAAAACTGTAATTACAAATTGCCAGAAATTTCCTAACCAACCCACCGCGTGAAGTCCTCCACCGCCACACGCGGCGTGCAGAACGTGTTTACGACAGCGCTGGTGTCGGCAAACCCGAGCGACATGCCGCAGACCATGAGTTCGTTGTCGCGTGCGCCGATGATGGGCGCGATGATTTTCGAGAAACCGTTCCATGCGGCTTGCGGGCAGGTGTGCAGGCCCTGCGCGCGGGCGGCGACCATGACGTTTTCGATGAGCATGCCGCAGTCGACGAGGCTGCCGCGACCCATGACGCGATCGATGGTGAAGAAGAGGCCGACCGGCGCGTCGAAGAATTTGAAATTGCGTTGGTGTTGCGCGTGCATCGCGTCTTTGTCGCCCTTCGTGATGCCGAGCAGGCCGTACAAACTCCAGCCGTTCTCGCGCCGCCGATCGATGAACGGGCTCACCCATTTTTCAGGGTAGTAGTCGTAGCCTTCGCTGTACTCACTCGCGAGCGCGGGATTCGCGCGAATCGCGTCGTGCGCGGCGCAGACTTGGCTGACGATTTGATCGCGCGCTGCGCCTTGCACGACATACACGCGCCACGGCTGTGTGTTAGTGCCGCTCGGTGCGCGCGCTGCGACCTTGAGAATGTGCGCGAGCGTCTCGCGCGGCACGGGTGTCGGCAGGAAGGCGCGCGCCGAGAAGCGGCTCTCGATGGCGGCGTCGACGCTGGCGGGGTCTTGAATGACGGTGTTGACTTGATGAGCGGTCATGCGGGAATATTGTGAAGAGTGAGATGAGTAGCGTTCATTCCATCACGTCCCCCGCGGGGCGTCATCACTTTTGCGATCAGAAACGGCACGCTGTTCTGCCTGTCGGCCACGACTTGGCGTCGCTCAGCGCAACGAATAACCGCGGCCAAGTCCGCGTCAACCCGTGGCCGTCGTTGAACTACGGCGCGTGAAACACCGAGCGATTGCGGCCCGCGTGTTTGGCCTCGTAGAGAGCGGCGTCAGCGCGTTGAAACGCAGCGTCCACCGACTCGTTCGCCAAAATTTCAGTTACGCCGAAGCTCGCCGTGACGCGAACGTCGTCGGGCAAGGCCAGTGTTTCGATGTGCCGACGTAGCGATTCGGCGAGTGCCTTCGCGTCGGTGCGCGGCATGAAGGCGAGGATCGCGAACTCTTCACCGCCCCATCGATAGAGCGTCGCCGTGTCCGGCAGGCGATCAGCGACGGCGTCGGAGAACGCGACGAGCGTGCGGTCGCCCGCCTGATGTCCGAGCGTGTCATTGACGCGCTTGAATTCGTCGAGGTCGAGAACGATCAAGCAATGCGGCACCGAACCGATGACTCGGTGTGTGCTGTCGAAGCGAAACTGTCGACGATTTGGGAGATTCGTAAGCGCGTCCGTCATCGACTGCGCCTCGGCGACTTGTAGGCGCGCAAACGTCTGTGACAACCCCGTGCGATAACGACTGAATATGAGGGCTGTTCCGGCCGTGGCGGCCGTGAGCGCGATGAAATTCGTGACCGAATCGAGCAGTACGGGGACGCCAAAATTGCGGACCGTGTACACGTGAATCGCAACCATCAGCGCCGTCAACAAGGCAATGGCCGCAACGCCGTGCCAAGGCGTACGCCCAAGCATTAAGCTCACGTACAACGCAATGAGCGGCGTCCACAAAGCCAAGCGCTGCATCCCTCTGATGGCGGATGCGTCACGCTGCCAGACGAGCATGACGAAAAACACAGCCACTGCAACCAACAAAGCGCACACAATCATCGTGTCGCCGAACCGCGCCATGCGGCGGCTTTCGGACACGCCCGGCCACATTGCCGCGATCCACAGAACGAGCAGGAACGACGCCGAAACGAGCGGCGCGATAAGCATCGCCCGGTTCTCTGCGCCCAGCGCGTGATCCACACAGGCGGCGATGCCAGCCGGCACCAGCCAGCGGAACACATCAACACGCCAATGCTGTCGCATGGCCGTGTCACTGGCGCGGCGCGTGGGAGTTGTGCTGGTGGGGTTGGGCGAGGGCGGGTGATGCATAGAGGAACAGACTCGTCGCACGGCCCCGGTCTTGACGAGCGCAAACACAGCGAAGGGCTAGGACGTCATTCTCGCGTTTGTGCGACGAATTTATTCCTAAGACTTTTCTGCAAATGCGTTCCGGCGCGTCTAGAAGCCCGCTGCCCCGCCGTCCCGTCGGCAATCGCTGCCCGTGATATAGCCGTCAGGCGTCTTCCAGATGATCTGGCCCGACCCGAAGTCCATGTAGCCGTCGTTGTTCTCCTTGAGCTTATGCCCGCGCGCAGCTAGCGACTCGCGCACGACTGTCGGCGTCCAAGCCTCGATGTCCAAATCGAGGCCGTACTCCGCACGGAAGCGCGGCCCGTCGAGCGCGGCCTGCGGGTTTTCGTCAAAGTCGATGAGGCGAATGGCCGTCTGCATGTGACCCTGCGGCTGCATGTGCCCGCCCATCACGCCGAACGCGCTTTGCGGCTGACCGTCCTTCATGATGAAGCCCGGAATGATGGTGTGGAACGGACGCTTGCCGCCGTCGACACAGTTTGGATGATCGGGGTTCAGCGAGAAACCATACGCGCGGTTTTGCAGCGAAATGCCATCGACCACCACACCCGAACCAAAGCCGTGATAGTTCGACTGGATCAGCGACACCATCATGCCGCTCTCGTCGGCGGCGTTGAGATACACCGTGCCGCCGTTGAGTTTTGCGCTCGGCGAAAAGTCTTGCGCACTGCTCATGTCGATGAGCTTCGCGCGATCTTTCAAGAACGCACGGTCCAGCATCTGCGCAGGCGAGACGCGCATGTGCGCTGGGTCCGCGACTTGCGCGTGTACATCACGGAAAGCAAGCTTCATCGCCTCAATAGCCAAATGCCAATAGTCAGGGTTGTTCGGCCCGAGCGATTTCAGGTCGAAGTCTTCCAACATCCCAAGCGCCATCAACGCCGCAATGCCTTGCCCGTTCGGCGGAATTTCGCACACTTCATACCCGCGATAGCCCACACGAATCGGCTCAACCCAATCGGCCACGTGCGCAGCCAGATC
>JAKPSO010000228.1 GCA_029571495.1 Pseudomonadota bacterium | reverse complement strand
ACATATTATTACCAGTCACGCCTAGCTGACCGTTGCGAGTCAGCTAGGCGTATTCTACTCGCGGGGTTGGCGTCTGTCTACCCCGCGTTTCCCATTTTTGGCATTGTGCTGTTGCTTAATTGCATGCGGCATGGAATTTCTTTGCCAATTATTTTGCTAAACCCATTGCTTTTGCATTAGCGCTCATGCATAATTCATTTACGCAATCGGAGTTATGCCATGAATCGCCTGCCAATCGAGAAACGAGTCCAAATCATCAACTTGCTAGTTGAAGGCATGTCTATGCGGGCAACGTCGCGCATCGCAGACGTGAGCATCAACACTGTGACGAAATTGCTTGTAGAAGTTGGCACGGCATGCGCTGAGTATCAAGATAAGACGCTTCGCGATCTGCCATGCAAGCGCGTACAGGCAGACGAGATTTGGAGCTTTTGCTACAGCAAGGCTAAGAACGTACCCGCCACAATGAAAGGTCAGTTTGGCGTCGGCGATCTATGGACGTGGACGGCGATTTGTGCCGATACAAAGCTCGCTGTTTCGTGGCTCGTAGGCGCTCGCGATTACGAGACTGCTTGCGACTTCATGATGGACGTTTCGGAGCGCCTAGCAAACCGCGTACAGCTCACTACGGACGGATTCAAGCCGTATCTAACCGCCGTTGCTGGTGCATTCAACAATCAGGTTGACTATGCGCAACTGATAAAGGTTTACGGACAGCCCGCAGACTCAACGGATAGGCGTCGTTACAGCCCCGCTGAGTGCTCGGGCACGATAATAGGCAAGACTATTGGAAGTCCTGACTATGACCATATTTCAACATCATACGTCGAGCGTCAAAACCTCACGATGCGTATGCACATGCGCCGATTTACGCGCCTAACAAACGGGTTCAGCAAGAAAGCAGAAAACCATATGCACGCCGTGAGCTTGTACTTTGCTTTCTACAATTTTGCAAAAATCCATAAGACGCTGCGCGTTACACCTGCGATGGAAGCAGGTATTAGCGACCACGTTTGGAGCATTGAAGAAATCGTTAAGCTGGCGGAATAACGCCGGGGCACTTGAACATGTATTTAACGCCGCGATCTACCAGTTTTGACGCGCATAGTCCGGCCGTCATTCTGGCAAGCAAGGCGGCACTACATGGGGTGTCTAAAGTCCACTGACCTTGCTCGACCATGTCAGACGTATACGGCACCGACTCAAACCGCAAGAAGCGATACGCGATATAGCTTCTGCGGTCCACAAATGGATGATCCCCTACGTCAACGATACAGGCCGGATCGTATTTAGCGTTGGGGTCTAGCGTTGTCAGATTTGCGAGCACAATATGCAGCGTGCTTCCGCGCGCGTACATCGTGCGCGGTGCGCAGAGGACAAAATGCAAATGCTTGGATGGGCCAGAAAGAATATGTATCGCGTCGCAAGGGGCGGGCACATAGATCGCCACCGTTCACCCGCGTGATTAGGAAAAAGCGGCGTGCAGGCGCTCTTGTGTGTAAATGCACTTAGACATGGCAGACACTTGTTCAGAAGAATACCCAAGCGCTTCAAATACTTCTTCGTACCGAATAGGAAAGCTCGACTGGCCGGGGTCTCGCCACTCAGCGAGATTCTTGTGTGTGTACTCGACGAGAGCCCAACGATCCCAGTGCCCAAACTCACTCCAAACAGAGGAAAGCGCCTCGATATCGCTGTCACTCAAGTCTAAAAGATCGCTGAGCGGGTCTCGAACAGAGTCGGGGATTTTCAGTGCTAATTGATGCCCAGAGCGATCTGAAATCCAAGTATCCCAACCACCCTCCACCGACCGAAAGGCACCATTCAT
Organism: Pseudomonadota bacterium; assembly: GCA_029571495.1. Classification (GTDB taxonomy): domain Bacteria; phylum Pseudomonadota; class Gammaproteobacteria; order Burkholderiales; family Casimicrobiaceae; genus Casimicrobium. Next base: position 1,678 of record JAKPSO010000228.1, on the reverse strand, counting down.
TTTGTTGTAGGTACGCGAAAGGACAGGCCCATGCTCCATAGAAACTAAGCTGTCTCCGGTCAGTGGTACGCCATACTCTTTTAGTGAGTAGCGTTCGGCAAGATACATCAGCTTAACCAACTTAATCAGGTATTCCTGACCGCCAGCCCGGAACAACAGGTACGCGGCGGCCTGCGCTGCTTTTCGTTCGTTGTATAGGTTTGACATGGTTAGGTATTGTTACATTTGTGCGTGGAAGCACCTATATTGTACTTTTATACAGTTTTTCAAACTGAGACACTACCCGAAAATGCTTAAAGTCGAGTAAGCGAAAAAATAGAGCTAAAGCACCGCGTGTCCGTCGTTCCTTGGCAGAAGCCAAACTTCGGAATCTTTCGGCGCACGCTCAGAAACCGGCCCGCAGTTCGCGCCGGAAAAGCGGGGCTTTGTCGCACGACGGGCGCGTTCGCCCGTCAAATGCCCTAGCCTTCATTCATTCTGAAAAACGGGAGAGGGGCCACAAGCCCCGGGTTTGCATGCGTATCAAGCGATGGATGGTTGTCACCGGGTTGGTAGTGGTCGTTGCGGGGGCCGCAGCGGGGTTTATGGTCAAACGCAGCAAAGACGCCGCTGCGGCAGCCAAACTTGAAGCAGCTAAGAAGGCCGATGCGCCACTTGTGCTCGCGCCCGTGGACTTCGCCGTGGCGGGTCCGACCATTGTCGTGCAGTCGTTGCCGGTCGCTGGAACCGTAGATGCCGCCAAGCAAGCGATCTTGCGTTCACGCCACGCGGGCATCGCCACTGGCATGACCAAACGCGCTGGCGACAAGGTGCAAGCGGGCGAGCGTTTGGCGAAGGTCGATAGCGACGAGCTGCGCCTTCGACTGATCGAACGCGAATCGGCTATTAAACAAACACAATCGGCGCTGAGCGTCGCGGAATCGGTGCGCGCGCAACAGCGCTCTTTGGCTGAACGCGGTTTCATCTCCAAAACCGCGCTGGACAGCAGCGAGAGCAATTTCGTCGCGGCGCGCTCAGCGTTTGAGGCAGCGAGGTCACAGCTCGACATCGCGAAGTCGGCGCTTGGCGAGACTTCTCTCATCGCGCCGATTTCCGGCGTGATCTCCAAGCGCAGCGTCGAGCCCGGCGAGCGCATTGGTAACGAAATGGCTGTGTTCACGATTCTCGATCCAGCGTCGCTTGAAGTCATTGTGCCGGTACCTGCTGAGCGCGTCGCGGAATTGAAAATCGGCCAGAAGGCGAGCTTCCAGCTCGACACCGGTGGCACATCGGTCGAAGGCACGCTCACGCGAATCATTCCCACAACGGGTAGCGCGGCGCGTACCGTTGAGACACGCTTCGCGCTCCCCGCCGACAGCGGTGTTCCGGCGGGCGCGTTCTTGTCTGGGCAATTGCGCCTGTCGCAAGCCAACGCTGCCGTCGCAGTGCCGAACGTCGCAGTGAAAAGCGACGTATCCGGAAGCTACCTTTGGGTCGTACAAGAAGGCAAAGCCAAGAAAGCGCGCGTAAAGCTCGGCGCTTTGTCGGGTGACAACGTCGCCATTACTGAAGGCCTCAATGCTGGCGCGAAGGTGCTGACACTGCGTGGAGCAGAGCCGAATGAGGGCCAGACCGTGACGCTGCCCTCGGCCGCCGCGCCGACGGCGGCAACGCCTGTCGCGACGGCTCCCGCCGTCGC
>JAKPSO010000166.1 GCA_029571495.1 Pseudomonadota bacterium | reverse complement strand
AGCATTCACCGCAATGGCGTCGACTTCCTTTCGGTGCGCGTCCAGCGCCGCCGAGAAACCAGGGGAAAAGTGTTCGGGCTTGACGAGATCAAACGGTGGCAGCCCGTACGGTGTGTGCCATTCGACGAGCAGTGGGTTTTGAGCGGTCATTTGTTGCTTTCAGGAAATTTTCGCGCTCCATGGGGCGCGCACAGATGGTGAAATGCCGGGCGTCAGGCTGCGGCCGTCGCGCTGCGGCCCTTTTGCCACAGCACGTCGCCCTGCCCCGTCGCGCGGTTGAGCACGCGCGCGAGCACGAACGCCATGTCGCTGAGTCGATTGAGATAAATACGCGAGGCGGCCGACACCTCTTCCACGGCGGCCAAGGTGATCAGTGCACGTTCCGCCCGACGGCAGATCGTGCGCACAAGATGCGCATAAGATGCGGCGCGCGAGCCGCCGGGCAAGATGAAGTCTTTGAGCATCGGAAGATCGGCGTTGAGCGACTCGGTGAGCGCTTCGAGCCGCAGCACGTGTGCTTCGGTAATCGCCGTGTAGCCAGGGATCGACATTTCCCCACCGAGGTCGAAAAGATCGTGTTGCACGTCGGTCAACGCCTCGCGCAGCTCATCCGGGATCGTCTCCGTCAGCAGCAAACCCACGAAGGAATTGAGCTCGTCAATGTCCCCCATTGCGACCACGCGGGGGTGAGTCTTCACCACTCGCGAGCCGTCACCGAGACCCGTCGTGCCTTCGTCACCGGTTTTCGTTGTAATCTTGGACAAACGATGCCCCATATCCGCAACCTTTTGGTGACGACCGCATTCCGGTGAGCCACGTGCAATTGACAATGAACCCAAGTTTAGAAGAACCGTTGGTGACGCGTGAGGCCGCTGGCGCATCCGGCGACGGCATTGCCATCGTGACGCTCAACCGTCCCGCGCAATTCAACGCGCTCTCGAGCGACATGCTCAACGAGTTGCAATCGACGCTGACGGCGATCGAGAACGACCCAGCAGTTCGTGTGGTCATTCTGCGCGGCAAAGGCCGCGCGTTTTGCGCCGGCCACGATTTGCGAGAAATGCAATCACACTCGCCCGTCACGGAGCCAGAGTGGCATCAGCGATTGTTCGAGCAATGTTCATGCGTGATGACGACGCTCAACGAAATGCCGCAACCAGTGATCGCGGAGGTTCACGGCATCGCGACGGCGGCCGGTTGCCAATTGGTCGCAGCGTGCGATTTGGCGGTCGCGGGACGATCCGCTCGATTTGCCACAAGCGGCATCAACCTCGGATTGTTTTGTTCAACCCCCGCCGTTGCCCTGACGCGAACAATCAGCGAGAAACGCGCGGCGGAAATGCTGTTCACAGGGGACTTTATCGACGCTGAAACAGCGGCTCGGTGGGGGCTCGTGAATGAGTGTGTCGACGATGAAGCGCTCTCAACTGCCGCGCTTGCGATGGCGGCGAGAATCGCCTCAAAATCTGCACACGCGTTGCGATCCGGCAAGGCGCTGCTGCGCAATCTTCGCGGCGCATCCGTTCAGGATGCGTACAGCTTGGCTGGAAAAAATATGGCTTGCGACATGAAATCCGCCGACGCGCAAGCTGGCATCAGCGCCTTCATTCACAAACAACCGACACCGGGCTGGAAACATTAATGAGCATCATTCGACGCGAAGCACCGCCGCCCACCGAGGCGTGGGATGCACTCCGAGAGTGGTCCCGGCAATCGTGGTGGCAGCGGTTTCGAGCGAGTCTTTTGGTCATGTTGCCGTTCACGTCGCTCGTCGTCGCCGCAGCGACAGCGGTTTTGTTGTACGCCGAGCTTTCGTGGCGCTCGGCGAAGATGATGTTCATCATCTGGCTCATTACGCTGCCGCTCACAGCGCTGGGTTATATGCGAAAGATGGAACGCGCCGCCGCGCAGGTTCCGCCCATTACTCCCGCCAGTCTCGATCCCAACACGGCGGTCGACATCCGCAGCGAACGGCCACAACCGCCGCATTAGCGGGGCGCATCGTTCAACGATGCAGC
>JAKPSO010000157.1 GCA_029571495.1 Pseudomonadota bacterium | reverse complement strand
CATTGCCGAAGGTCTCGCGGTGCGCGACACCGGCGAGATGCCGATGACGATTGCCCGTGCGCTGGTGAACGATGTATTGCTTGTGGACGAATCGACGATTGAAGAAGCGATCGCGCTGTTGATCGAGATCGAGAAGACTGTCACCGAAGGCGCGGGCGCTACGGGCGTCGCGGCGCTGCTGCAACACCGCGAACGATTCGTTGGTAAAAAAGTAGGCGTCGTCCTCTGCGGCGGCAACATCGATACGCGCATTTTGGCGAGCATTCTCATGCGCAATCTCGTGCGCGAAGGCCGTCTGATTCGTGTGCGCGTGAAAGTGCCGGACGTGGCCGGTTCACTGGCGAAGCTCACCAAGGCCGTCGGTGACGCCGGCGCGAACGTGGTGGACGTTGAGCATCAGCGCTTGTTTGGCGTGTTCAGCGTGAAGTCCACTGAGATCGAATTGACGCTGGAGACGCGTGATCGCGAGCACGTGACTCATCTGTTGCGCGAGCTGGAGCGCGAAGGTTTTGCGGCGCATTTATTGGGCTCGGGCGAATGAGTGTGCAGCTTCCCGGCGCGATTCGCTTCCTCGAGCGCGACTGGCTCGCGGCGAACCACATCATGTTTCGCGATGGCGACAGCGCGACACTCGTCGACACGGGCTACGGAAAGTTCAACGACGTCACGCTCGCGAAGGTGAACGAAACGCTTTCGGCTTGGCGCGACATTCCGCTCTCGCGCATCGTCAACACGCACATTCACAGCGACCACATCGGCGGCAACGCGGCACTGCAGCGCGCACACCCCGGATGTTCGATCACCATTCCGCTCGATGAAGAAGCGGCGCTCGTGAACTGGGACTCGCCCGATCAAATGCTCTCGTACGCGGATCAAGAAGCCGAGCGATTCACGTGGGACGCGGTGCTCGAATGCGGCGAGACGATCACGCTTGGCGGCGAAACGTGGCAAGCGATTGCAACGCCGGGGCACGACATGGGTTCACTGGTGCTCTATTCGCCCAAGTCGCGCGTTTTGATTTCGGCCGATGCATTGTGGGAGAACGGCTTTGGTTTCGTCGTGCCGCAAGCCATAAACCCGAATTCGCTCGCCGCGCAACGCGCGACGTTTAAGCGGCTCGCCGAACTTGACGTTGTGCTCGTGATTCCCGGGCATGGCCCGATGTTTACTGACTTTTCCGGCGCGCTCAAACGCGCTAGCGACAAGCTAGAAGCGTTCGCCGCCGACGACATGCGCATCGTGCGAAACGTCGTGAAGGGTATGTTTATCTATTCGCTGATGTGGCGCGAATCGATGATCCTCGCCGATTTGCCGAGTTACGTGAATCGCATCGGCGTGCACCGCGACTACAACGCGCAGTTTTTCAAGATGAGCGATGAGGCGTTTGCGGATTGGTTGGTAACCGAGGCGCTGCGTGCGGGGAAAGCTCGCGTGGACGGTGGGCGGTTGATCGCCTTGTAGGCGACGACTTGGCGTCGCTTGATGGCACGTCTTAAGCGCGGCCAAGTCCGCGCCTACTAGGCAATTGCTACGTGCCGCGCTTGACCGCGGCGATCTTTTGTTTCATTGCGCAAATTTCACCGTCAGCAGTGTGCTCAGGGCCTTGTGCGAATTCGACAATTTCGAAGTCACGCGATACGTGGGCGATGAGTTC
>JAKPSO010000143.1 GCA_029571495.1 Pseudomonadota bacterium | reverse complement strand
CACGACGATCGCGCAGGGTACGTTAGAGCTCGCCAAACCCGACAACGTGGGTGCCATCAGCGGCCCGATTGTGATTGGCAACGGCACCGATCCCGCAGGCTCGGCCACGCTCAAAAATATGGCCAGCAATCAACTCATCGGCAAACCCGATGTCACGATCAACCTGTCCGGCGTGTATCAGGTTGCCGACGCCTCGACACCACGCACCGAAACCATCGGCAAACTGAACGGCAGCGGAAAGCTCTTTCTGCCGTTTCGCCCCGAGCTCACCATCGACTTTCCCGCAGGTTCCGGCACATTCTCAGGCGTGATAGACCACCCCGCTCCCAATGCCTCGGGCAACAAACGCATCAACAAGCGCGGCGGCGGCGTACAAGTTTTTATCGTGGACACCACCTACGACGGGTTGTTGGCGGTGTACAACGGAGTGTTGTCGGTGAACGGTCAAATGGTTCAAGCACCGGTGTCCATTCAAGGCGGCACGTTACGCGGCGGTGGGCGGGTAGGGGATGTCGACGTCGGCAGCAACGTCGCCGCGACGTCCACACTTCAGCCAGGCAACGCCCTCAGCCCATTGACAACGGGGGTGGCGGCGTTCTCGTTCGGGCCCAGCGCCCGGCTCCAGATCGACCTGCCCAGCAGCACGCCCGGCACCCACGGCAGGCTTTCGGTGACCGGCGCATTCCGACCGGGTGACAACGGCGGCGGATCGCTCTACGTCAACCCAGTCAACAACCCAGCGCCCACCAACGGCACCGTCTTCGAGATCGTCACGAAAGTCAGCGCGGGTGTGGCGACAAGCACTTTCCTCGGCCTACCCGAGGGCCGCTCGGTGTACATGGGCGCAAGAAACGGCAAGATTTCCTACGTCGGCGGCGACGGCAACGACGTCACGCTAACCGTCGCCCCGACGCTCGACATCGACGGCGACAACCAATACTTGCCCGAGACCGACGGCCTGTTGATCGCCCGCTACATCCGCGGCCTCACCGGCCCTGCGCTTGCCACGCAGGTCGTCGCGACCAGCGCCGGTGCGCGGCGCACGGTGAACGCGGACGTAGAGGCCTACCTCGCGCACCTAGGTAACGCGCTGGACGTAGACCAAAACGGCGTGATCAACAGCACCGACAGCACGCTGGTTCTGCGATACATGTTCGGCTTCCGCGGCCCGGCGCTCATAGCGGGCGTCTCGCTCCCCGGCGGCGAAAACGCCACCACCATCGCGGCGCGCATAGCCGCGTTGACGCCGTAGCGGCGGGCGACGAAAAGCGCGGCCAAGTCCGCGCCTACATTCTCCGTGCGAAATTCGTGCCCCACGTCCACCTTGTAGGCGACGACTTGGCGTCGCTTCGTCGCACGACGATATACCCGACACAAGCGCGGCCAAGTCCTCGCCTACATTCGGCTCCCGAAATCCGCGCCTACACCCACTCGGCAAACCAATGCGGATAGTCGCCACTTTGCTCCACCAGCCCAGCCCGCACCGGATTGGCTAGGACGTATTCGCCTACCGCACGAAAAGATTCCTCCGCCCGCAGCGCATGGTCGAAGTAGTCCTTTTGCCAAACGACCTCGATCTCGGGCCGTCGAGATTTCACGACATGCGCGCTACGGCTTTTTGCGCGCGACATGACGCGTCCTAAGCTCCCGGTTTCGAGCGTGAACAACCAATGCACGTGATCCGGCATCAACATCAACACGTGCGTGCGCGTCTCGCCGTGATAGTCGAGGCCACCAAATAGCCTGGTCACATCCCGCGCCAGCCAAAAGTCATCGAACAACAGACGGCGATCGTGCGTCGCGAAGGTGACGTGGTAGGTTTGGCCAACCAAACTGATCCGACCAGCACGTAGCAAATGGCTTTTATGCATGCAGCGAGTGTAGGCGACGACTCGGCGTCGCTGGGTTCGGTTGTAGGCGACGACTTGGCGTCGCTTCGTCGCACGAAGATAAACCGGACGCAAGCGCGGCCAAGTCCGCGCCTACATTCGCGTCGCGAAATATGCGCCCCACGTCCACCTTGTAGGCGACGACTTGGCGTCGCTTGGTTA
>JAKPSO010000134.1 GCA_029571495.1 Pseudomonadota bacterium | reverse complement strand
TGCTCTTGAAATTCACGGCGGACGGCAAATTCCTCATGCAAATCGGCAAGCCGGGCAAGAGCGAAGGCAGCAACAGCACGACGCAACTTGGCCGCCCCGCGCACATGGAACTCGACGCCGCCGCGAACGAACTCTATGTGGCCGATGGTTACGGAAATCGCCGCGTGATTGTGTTCGACGCGTCGACCGGCGCGTACAAGCGGCATTGGGGTGCGTACGGCAAACGTCCGGAAGACGGAAAGTTCGCCGACTACAACCCGGAGTCACCGCACTTCGGCATGCCCGTGCACTGCGTGCGCATGACGCGCGACAACCTCGTGTACGTGTGTGATCGCATGAACAACCGCGTTCAAATTTTCAACAAGAAGGGCGAGTTTTTGCGCCAATTTGTGTACGACGCAGACACCAAAGGTTCGGGCTCGACGTGGGACTTGATTCCGTCGGAAGACCCGGCGCAGCGCTACTTGTTGATCGCCGACGGTACCAACAACGAAGTGCGCATCGTCGAGCGCGCCACCGGTGAAAAAATCGGCTCATTCGGTCGTCCCGGCCGTCAAGCGGGCGATTTTCATTGGGTGCACAACATCGCGATTGACTCTGAAGGCAATGTCTACACGGCAGAGGTCGACACCGGCAAACGCGCGCAGCGGTTTCGCCGCGTGAAATGACGCTCACCAAAATTTTGTGGGAGCGGCGGAAACCGCGAATCGCGTTCGTTCGCGGCTTCCGCCGCGCCTACAAATGCGGCGCAAGACACCGTATATTTCGCTGATGGAAACACGAAAACTGCGTGTCGGTGCGCCCATCTCTCCCGACGAATTCGACCTACTCACCGATGAGCAGTTGATTCGATTGCTCCCGCGCGCGTACCGCGAGTTTTTTCCGGGCAAGGACTTTTGCGCGGACGGGCATTTCTATCTGCACGACGGCAGCGCGTGGTGCTTTTACAAAGGCGGCTTCCTAGACGACTAAGCGCTTACGAGACGCGCTTAAGTCGAAAGAAGTCTCCGTCGCCGCCTTCGATGTGATTGCCGAGTTTGAAGATGCCGCTCGCACGCGCGATCAGCTCGCCGTCGGCAAAAACGAGCCCCTGCACAAAGGCGATCGTGCGCGTCACGCGCAGCACGGTCGCCTCGCCATGCACCCACGAGCCCATCATCGCGGGCGCCACGTAATCAATCTGCAAATTAATCGTCGGCATGATGCGTCGTTTCCCGAGCGACTGATACATCACCGCGTACGGCAAGAACGTATCCGCGAACGAAGCGAGCATCCCGCCGTGTAGCGACCCCGCGAGATTCGCGAGACGTTGATCGACGCGAAAACCGAGCGTGAGTTTGTCGTCGGCCCAACGCCCGTAAAGCTGCGCGTTGTTCGTCACAAATCCGGGGCCAAGATCAACTGCGCGAAAAACGTCCGGCACCGGCACGCCAAGCGCGCTCATGCGTAGGTGATCCACGACGCGTACTCTGCGCCTTCGAGGTGCGGCAGCATGTTGTAGGTCAGCAGCGAATGCTTTTTCGACGTGTAGCTGAGTTGGCTCAGCGAGCAGTTTCGGATGCGCATATTGAGCTCGACCGTCACCTCCGGGTTCGCGCCCAGCACATGGCCGAGCGCGGTCGAAATTGGCCCGCCGCTGGAGACGACGAGCACGTCGCCATCCGGGTACAGTTCGCGAACATATTCCAGCGCGTCGACGACGCCCGCCTTGAACTCCACATACGTCGGCATGCGCACCGGTTTGCTCGCGCCCGCCATCCACGCGAGCAAGCCTTCGCGCAGCAAGCGAAAGTGATTGCGCATGTCTTCAGGCGTTTTCGGCATGTCGAGTTTTTTTCGGTGCACTGCACCGATCAGCGCGGCAGGATCGTACTCATCTAGGCCCGCCCATACGAACGGCTCACCAGGCTCGACCAGCATTCCCGTCGCGATGCCGTCCCAAGTCTGCGCGTGCCGCCGCAACGAGCCCGTGAGCACCGCATCAAACCTACGCCCGCTGTTCCGGAAATATTCGCCAAGGCGTTCGCTTTGGCGTCGCCCGAGTTCGCTAAGGTTGTCGTAGTCCGCCGCGCCAAACGACGCCTGCCCGTGCCGTACTAAATTGAGTGTGCCCATCAGGTAATTGTCGCAAACGGCTGTCCGCAGACAACGCGGCTCAGAAAACACCGAACCCGCGTTACACCTATCTACACCGTCGCTTGGTTCGCGTGCTCATCGTGCAACCCGCGCTAGACGCACGCTGCACAGCACACTACGGCGAAGATTTGCAGCATGGTCGCCGTTTCGGGGCACTGGAAATTATCAATCCGTTCCGCTGACGCTCACGCACAAAGCGGCACGCGACCTAGACGCAGACCACGTCACACGACGTGTAAGCGGCGAGGTCGGCAAATCCGTAGCGCGCACTCGTGACGCAGCTTGGTCGGCTGACGAGACTGGGCTGTTCGACGATTGGGCGTTTGCGCTCGCTCAAACTGCGTGCGTCTAAGGCGTTTGGTTGCGCCAAACGAGTGACATACTCGAAATTGTGTGATGGATTTTCCTGCGGGTCGGTCCCTATCCGTGTCCTTGGAAAAGGTTACAGGCGCGCCGCCTGTTTGTCCCGAAAAAAACACTGGAGGAGCAAGCAATGTTTCAGGTAAGAATTCACGGCCGGGGCGGTCAGGGGGTTGTCACGTGCGCTGAAATGATGTCTGTCGCCGCGTTTTTGGGCGGTCGTCATGCTCAGGCCTTTCCCAGTTTTGGCTCTGAGCGCACGGGCGCGCCGGTGGTGGCGTTTTGTCGCATGGATGACAAAGAGATTCGTCTGCGCGAACCCATCATGCAGCCCGACGCGATCATCATCCAGGACCCGACGCTTCTGCATCAGGTGGATGTGTTTAGTGGGCTCAAAAAAGACGGCGTTATCCTGATCAACACCACCCGCAGTTTTGAAGAAATGGGGCTGGGCGAGTTCGTCAAGGGGTTTAAGGCCGACCACTTGCTGACCGTGCCCGCCTCTGAGCTGGCGATGAAGCATGTGGGCCGTGCGGTGCCCAATGTGCCCATGCTGGGTGCGTTCGCCGCTGTGGGTGGCTTAATTTCGCTCGAAGCGGTACAGCGTGCCATTGACGAGAGATTCAAGGGTGCCGTGGCGCTCGGTAACAAGGCTGCTGCCGCGCAGGCGTACCAGATCACTATGGCTCAGGAAGAGCACACCAAGGAGACCCATCATGCTTGAACAATGCGAAGGCTCCCATGCTGTCGCCAGAGCCGTGGCGCTTGCCCGCCCCGAAGTCATCTGCGCATACCCGATTTCGCCGCAAACGCACATTGTGGAAGGTTTGGGCGAGTTGGTGAAAGCGGGCGAATTGACGCCGTGCGAATTCATCAACGTGGAGTCCGAGTTTGCCGCCTTGAGCGTGGCCATTGGCGCTTCAGCCGCGGGTGCACGCTCGTACACGGCCACCGCGAGCCAAGGGCTGCTATTCATGGCGGAAGCGGTCTACAACGCGTCTGGCTTGGGATTGCCGATTGTGATGACGGTGGCCAACCGGGCAATTGGTGCACCGATCAACATCTGGAACGACCACACCGACAGCATGTCCATGCGCGATGCGGGCTGGTTGCAGATATTTGCCGAAACCAATCAGGAAGCGCTGGATCTGCACATTCAGGCGTTTAAGATTGCTGAAGAACTGTCACTGCCGGTGATGGTGTGTATGGATGGTTTCATCCTCACCCATGCCTACGAGCGCGTTGACATACCGGAGCAGGCTCAGGTAGACCGGTTCTTGCCGCCCTACGCGCCGCGTCAGGTGCTCGACCCTAGCGAGCCCGTGACAATTGGCGCCATGGTGGGCCCAGAGGCCTTTACTGAGGTGCGCTACCTTGCGCATGCCAAACAGATGCAGGCGCTCGATCTGATTCCACAGATAGCGCAAGAGTTCAAGAAAGAGTTTGGCCGCGATTCTGGCGGGCTGATCAAAACGTACAAAACCGAAGATGCCGACACCATCGTGATTGCGCTGGGTTCGGTGCTTGGCACGATCAAAGACACCGTCGACGACTTGCGTGCCGAGGGCGTGAAGGTAGGCGTATTGGGTATCACGTCTTATCGGCCATTCCCGATATCGGCCATTCGCGATGCCACCGCCAAAGCCAAGCGCATTGTCGTGATCGAGAAGTGCTTCGCGGTTGGCATTGGCGGCATTGTGTCGCGTGACGTGCGCAGCGCGGTGCGCAACCGCCCGCAACCGGTGCTGACTGTGGTGGCAGGCTTGGGTGGGCGACCGATCACAAAATCATCGGTTCACAAGCTGTTGTTGGATGCCATTGCTGAAAAGCTTGAGCTGCTGACCTTCCTCGATCTGGACTGGAACGTAGTCAACCGGGTCCTGGAGCGTGAGAAAACGCAACGCCGATCGGGCCCCATTGCCGAAGGCATCTTGCGTGACATGGGTACCGTGACTTCCAAAGTCGATTGAGGAGAGAGCAATGGAACAGTCATTGGTCAAGTTCTATCAAACCGGCACATTCACGGTCGGCAATCGCCTGCCCTCGCCGGAGCAGCGTAGCGTGCAAGCGGGGGCGGCCCGCAGCAACTCGCTCAATTCGGGCCACCGCGCCTGTCAAGGATGCGGCGAGGCGCTCGGCGCGCGTTACGCCATAGATGCCGCCATGGCGGCTACCCACGGCCAGCTGATCGCCGCCAACGCCACCGGCTGTCTTGAGGTGTTTTCTACGCCCTACCCTGAAACGTCCTGGCAGTTGCCTTGGATTCACTCCCTGTTTGGCAACGCCGCAGCAGTCGCCACCGGCATTGCGGCAGCGATGAAAGTCAAGGGGCGAAACGATGTGCGGGTCGTGGCGCAGGGCGGCGACGGCGGAACCACTGACATTGGTTTTGGCTGCCTCTCTGGCATGTTTGAGCGCAACGACGACGTGCTCTACATCTGCTACGACAACGAGGCCTACATGAACACGGGGGTGCAGCGC
>JAKPSO010000121.1 GCA_029571495.1 Pseudomonadota bacterium | reverse complement strand
CGACGCCGGCGTGGCGCTGGCGGGCCCGCGCTGGCGCACCGGTCCCTGGTTCCTGCGCGACGAGCGCATGTACCTGATGCCGGGCGACTCGCCGATGGGTTACCGGCTGCCGCTGGACTCGCTGCCCTGGGTCAGCAAGGGCGACTATCCGTATCTCATCGAACAGGACCCCTATGCGGTGCGCAACCCGCTGCCGCATGCGGCCACGCTGCGCGCCCAGTACAACGCGCTGCAGGACGGCGCGGCCAGCTACGCCGCGCACACCACGGGTGGCGGCTTCGCCGAAGGCGGCGTGGTGGCGGTGCAGGGCCAGGGCCACGAAGCGGTTCCCGGCGGTGCCGGCGCTGCCGGCACGCTGAGCGCGGCCCAGGCCAACCTGCGCGGCGAGGCCCAGCCCTCGCACGCGAGCACCCCCATCGATGCCTCCCGCTTCCCCAAGGCGGGCGAATCCGCCCACTGGATCACGCGCAGCGCGCTGTGCGTGGAAGTGCGTGACCCGCGCCGTGCCAATGGCCCCAAGGCCGAGGCCGTGGGCACGAAGACCGGCGTGATCTACGTCTTCATGCCACCGGTGGCGATGCTGGAGGACTACCTCGACCTGCTGGCCGCCATCGAGGCGACCGCCACCGAGCTGGGCGTCAGGATCGTGCTCGAAGGCTACCCGCCGCCGCGCGACCCGCGCTTGAAGCTCTTGCAAGTTACGCCGGACCCCGGTGTGATCGAGGTGAACATTCATCCCGCACACAATTGGCATGAGCTGGTTGAGCACACGGAGTTTCTCTACCAAGCAGCGTTTGAAGAACATCTCGTTGCGGAAAAATTCGCGCTGGATGGCCGCCACACGGGCACCGGCGGTGGCAATCACTTCGTGTTGGGCGGCGCAACGCCCGCCGACTCGCCGTTCCTTCGTAAACCTGAATTGCTTTCGAGTTTGGTTGCGTATTGGCACAACCATCCGAGTCTGTCGTACTTGTTCAGCGGCCTCTTCATCGGGCCGACGAGCCAAGCACCGCGCATCGACGAAGCGCGCAACGACCAACTCTTTGAACTCGAAATCGCGCTCGAACAAATCGAGCGCAATCGCGGCTTGTATGGTCAAGCGATGCCGCCTTGGCTCGTGGATCGCACACTTAGAAACATCCTGATCGACGCCACAGGCAACACGCATCGCAGCGAGTTTTGCATCGACAAACTGTACTCGCCGGACAGTGCGACGGGCCGCTTGGGTCTGCTTGAACTGCGTGCCTTCGAGATGCCGCCACACGCACGCATGAGCATCGTGCAGCAACTCCTGTTGCGCGCGCTGGTTGCTCGCTTCTGGAAGCAACCGAAGCATCACAGTCTCTCGCGTTGGGGCACGGCGCTGCATGATCGCTTCATGCTGCCGACCTTCATCAAGATGGACTTTGAGGATGTTCTCGAAGACCTCGCGATGCCAGAGAACGGCGGCTATGAGTTCGACCCCGCGTGGTTCGCACCGCATTTCGAATTCCGCTTTCCGCTGTTTGGCGAAATCGCTGTGCGCGGCATCGAACTCTCCGTGCGCGGCGCACTGGAGCCGTGGCACGTGATGGGCGAAGAAGGCGCGCCGGGCGGCACCGTGCGCTACGTCGACTCGTCACTCGAACGGCTAGAAGTTTCAGTGACCGGCCTCAACGATTCGCGCTACGTGGTCACAGCCAACGGCAAAGCGCTGCCTATGCAGCCGACTGGCACTCAAGGCCACTTCGTTGCGGGCGTGCGCTACAAGGCATGGAACCCGCCGTCGGCTTTGCACCCGAGCATTCAAGTACATGCGCCGGTGACGTTTGACATCGTCGACACATGGATGAAGAAAAGTCTCGGTGGCTGCCAGTATCACGTGCAGCATCCGGGCGGCAGCAACCCATCGACCTTCCCGATCAACGCGTACGAAGCGGAATCGCGCCGCCTCACGCGATTCATCCGCATGGGCCACACTCCAGGCCGCATGAGTGTGCAACCGGCACGCATCAACCCAGAGTATCCGTTCACGTTGGATTTGCGGCGGGAGTGAGTCTCTGACAAAGATTTCAGACAGACGAAGAGAGACAGATGCAAGCGCATGGCTAAACTAGACGGATGACTTCTCTCTTCGAAACTGAAGCCTCCCGACGCGGTGACCGCACGGCCAGCGTGCTCGACGCGTTGGACCAACTGGCGCGGCGTGCGCCCACGGGTCATCTCGACAGTTTGCGCAAGGGTGAGGCGCTGGCTCCCGTTTGGCGAACCTTCTTCGAGAAGGCACTGGCGTCGCTACCACGCACGGACGCAGAAGCCGCATTGGCGGGCGAGCCGTTGGACGCGCTCCTCGCGAAGTTTGAGGAACTCAACGGCACGCTCCACCGCAAGGTCGAAGACAACGGCATCACTTACAACCTCTACACCGACGCCTTAGAGAGCGAGGGGCGGCAGTCGCGCCCGTGGTCGCTCGATTTGTTGCCGATGATCATGGATCAGTCGGAGTGGGCGCAGATCGAACGCGGCGTGGCGCAGCGCGCGGAACTCTTGAATCTCGTGCTCGCCGATGTTTATGGCGAGCAGCGCTTAGTTCGCGGCGGGATGTTGCCGACGGCCTTGGTGCAGGGACATCCGGCGTTTCTGCGCCCGGCGCACGGTATCGAACCGCGCGGCGGTACGTTTCTTCATGTCGCGGCGTTTGACATGGCGCGGGGCCCCGATGGCAACTGGTGGGTGATGTCGCAGCGCACACAGGCGCCGTCTGGTCTCGGTTACGCGCTTGAGAACCGCATGATCGTGTCGCGCTTGTTCCCGGAGGCCTTTCGCGCGCTTCACGTCGACAAGCTCGCCGAGAGCTACAAGGCGCTGATTTCGAGCTTAATCGCGCACAGCCCTGCCGGCGCTGATGCGCGCGTAGTGCTGCTCACACCGGGGCCGTACAACGAGACGTACTTTGAGCACGTGTACCTTGCGCGCTACTTGGGCATTGCGCTGGTTGAAGGCGGCGATTTGGTCGTACGCGACGAGCGCGTGTGGATTAAGACGTTGAAAGGACTTGAGCCCGTCGACGTCGTACTAAGGCGTCTTGACGACGATTTCCTCGACCCATTAGAGTTGCGAGCAGACTCGGCGCTTGGGATTCCGGGGCTTATGCAGGCGTATCGCGCTGGCAACGTGGTGTTGGCGAACGCGCCGGGTACGGGCTTCTTGGAATCGGCGGCGATTCTTGGTTTCTTGCCGAAAATTTGTCGCGCATTGCTCGGACAACCATTGGCTATTCCTTCAATCGCCAGCTGGTGGTGCGGTGAACGCAGCGCGATGCGCACCTTGATGCCACAACTTTCCGACTACGTGTTGAAGCCCACGTTCAATGATCGCGGGCGACGCTTTGTCCCAGCGATCGTCCGTTCGCTGTCGAGTCGTGAACGCGAGCAGTGGACCGGAAAGATCGCGATGCGGCCAGAGGATTTTTCGGCACAGGCGTTCTTGCCACTATCGCACACGCCGAGCTGGCACGGACTTCACGCCGACGGCTCCGCAGCAACGCACGCGCCGATCAGCAGCCGCGCGGCGATGGTTCGAGTGTTCGCGCTGTCCAATGGCCCTGGGCAATGGCACGTCATGCCCGGTGGCCTTACGCGCATCGCGCCCGAAGGCAAAGACGTGGTGTCGATGTATCGGGGCGGCAGTTCCGCGGATTTATGGGTGATCACGGGCAATGTGACCGACGAAGCTTCTCCGTTGCCGACGACGTTGACGCCGCTGGCGACGCATCGCGGGCCGATTGGCATCGCGAGTCGCGCCGCTGAAAATTTGTTTTGGTTCGGCCGCTACACCGAGCGACTCGAGAACACCACGCGGCTGGCGCGCATCACGCTAGAGGCGCTCGCCAGCGAAGCCGAAGAAACACCCGAGACGCTGGCGTGGTTGCACAAGCTCGCAGTGTCGAATGGACTCGTGAGCAAAGAAGTGCCAACGCCAAAGCAGTCGCCACAAGTGTTCGAGCGAGCGCTGATCGCGTCGCTCGCGGATCGCACGGCGAAGCTCGGAGCGTACAGCGTCGCGGCAACACTCTCGTCATTGAAGTACGCAGCGTTTGCGGTGCGCGAGCGCTTGGCACTTGAACAGTGGTCATTGGTTGCAGCCAGCGCCGCAGAGTTCGAGAAGATGATGGCGGGTAGCGCCGCCGACGCCAGCCACGGGCCCACATATTCAACACAACAAGCCCTACGTGCGCTTGAACGGTTGTCGACCAACGTGATGGCGATGACGGGCGCGCAAACGGATCGCATGACGCGTGACGACGGTTGGAGGCTCCTCTCCATCGGTCGCCACATCGAGCGCCTGAGTACCTTGTCTGAGGCGCTGGCAGCGGCCTTCGAGACCGGAACGTTGGAGAGCGAAATTGGCTTCTCGTTAGTGCTCAATTTGTTTGACAGTACGATCACTTATCGCTCGCGCTACTTGCAGCGACGTGACGCGCAGGCGCTCCTTGAGCTCCTCGCTTTGAACACTGAGAATCCGCGTTCGTTGGCGTGGATTTCGCAAACCCTGGCGAGCAGAATCGCGAAGATGGAAGACACGCCGAAGGGAATGACGCCGACGATGCTGGCACCACACGAATTGCCGCATCAGTGGTCTACGGACGCCATAGAAGCGTTGGCGCTCGACAACGACCCGGCGGCAATAGCTGCGCTCTTAGACGGCGCGATGCGCGATGCGTGGTCTATTTCGGATTCGTTGTCACACCGTTATTTCAGCCATGCGGAAGCCAATGTTCAGGCGGTGGGCGCATGAAGCTTTCCGTAACACACGAAACGCGCTACGAGTACGCCTACGCCGTCGAACAGGCGCATCACATCGCGCAC
>JAKPSO010000119.1 GCA_029571495.1 Pseudomonadota bacterium | reverse complement strand
CCGCTGCCAGAATTGCCGCCGTAACCGCCGCGACCGCCGGAACTCGCGCCGCCGCCCGTGCGACCATAGCCGCCACCAGAATTGCCCCCATATCCGCCGCCGCCAGCGTTTCCGCCGAAGCCACCGCGACCTCCGGCTCCGCCGCCACGTGGCGCGGAACCGTCGCCAAAGCCGCCGGTGCCAGCAGGACGCCCGCGCGGCGCGCCAAATCCTTGGCCGCCTTGTCCGCCTGGACTCCGCGGTGCGCCGTAACCGTCACGGCGGCCTTGTGGAAATTCGTCGCTGCCGCCGCCGAAGCCACCGGCACGAGCTACGCCGCGTCGGTCTTTCGGGGCCCAGCCTTCGCGTCGCGGTGGCGGTGCGATTTCACCGCGACGGTGACGCTCACCGGGCGGCAGCGCGCTGCCGCGACCACCGGCTTCGGGGCGCGCGGCGCGCTCGTTAGCGCGTTCGCTCGGGAGCTTGGCGCGTGGCCCGCGGCCCGACTTCGCCGCGCCGATGGCGGCGGCGTCTTGTTCCGCGTCATCGTCGTCGCCCGCTTCGCCTTGTTTGTTACGCCACAGCACGAGAATCTTGCCCAAGTGCTGCACACTTTCGCAGCCCATTTTTTCGCAAATCTCGGCAAGAAAGCCTTCGCGCGTTTCACGTTCGTCCGATTGCACTCGGACCTTGATCAGCGCGTGTGCGCTCAACGCGAGGTCAATCTCGTGCAAAACAGCGGGTGTCAGACCGTGCTGCCCCACCATGACCACCGGGTCAAGATGATGCGCGGCGGCGCGTAAGGCGCGGCGGGCGCTGGAGGCGAGGGAGGAATTGGCGGTCATCGGGGACTTTCTTTTTTCTGGCGATATATCTTCAATTATCTCGCGCCTAGCGCTGCTTGGGGGCGAGCTTGCGCCCTAAAGAGGCGCTTTGACCGCAAATAACGCCGATAATTCAAGCCCTTGCGGGCTATCGCTTGAGCGCTCGCCCGTCGCCAGCCCATCGAGACCATGCTCAACCCATCCGGCAAACACCACAAATCGAACAAAGACTGGCTGATCGAGCACGTCAACGACCCCTACGTGCAGAAGGCAAAGCAGGAGGGCTATCGTTCGCGCGCGGCGTACAAGCTCATCGAAATCGATAACAAAGACAAGCTCATCAAGAGCGGTGGTGTGATCGTCGACTTGGGCTCCGCGCCGGGTAGTTGGTGCCAAGTCGCGGCGAAGAAGATCGGCGGCAAAGGCAAGATCATCGCGATCGATCTCCTCGAAATGCAGGGGATGAGCCATGTGGAATTCATCCAAGGCGACTTCACTGAACCCGGCCCGCTCGCGCAAGTCGAGGCGGCGTTGGGCGGCGCACAGGTGGACTTGGTGATGAGCGATATGCTGCCGAATATGTCCGGCGTGTCGGCGATCGATTCGCCGCGAGCCATTTACTTGTGCGAGATTGCGGCGGAGTTTGCGCTTGCTCACTTGAAGCCCGATGGGAAATTTTTGACCAAGGCCTATCAAGGTCCGGGCTACCAAGAGTTCTTCCAACAACTCAAGCAACAGTTCAAAACGGTGGTCAGTCGCAAGCCTGATGCGTCGCGCGACCGCAGCGCGGAGATTTACCTTCTGGGGACGGGATTGAAGTAGTTGGGCGTACAGCTTTTGGCCGCCAGCGGCTACAGAGGGACCGTTGGGACAATATTGTTTGTTAAGTCGACTGCGTTAGTTTTCGCCGAATAACGGTCATGCAGTCGTCCATTAGTGACAAAAGTTGTTCTGTTGATTTTATGACGCACGACGCGCGACGCGCCACGCACCTGCGTCGTGTCGTCGTGACTGCAATGCGCGACGTTGTTGAAGTGTTTGCCCGATGCTTGCCCCTTCGCTCTTGAAAAACGGCAATCGCCCTTAAAATCGTACTGAAGTGTGGCTTTGCGGACTCGCGTGTTGCGGGGATTCAGGGTTACAGGAGTTTTCTGCGTGAACAACATGCTCAAAAATATCGGCATCTGGGTCGTCATTGGCCTCGTGGTGCTGACGGTCGTGCAACAGTTTGACAAGGGCAACAAAAAGAGCAGTACGGTTGCCTATTCTGAGTTTTTGGACGAGCTTCGTAACAAGCGAGTCACCGAGGCCGAAATCGAAGGGCGCATCGTTCAATTCCGGACATCCGGCGCGGAAGGCACCCGTAGCACGTGGATTCCGTACCAAGACAAAGACCTTGTTAACCAGCTTTACGACAACAAGGTGAAGTTTGGCGGTAAAGCCGAAGAAGGCCCGTCGTTGATGTCGAACATCTTGTTCTCGTTTGGCCCGATTCTTCTCTTGATTGGTGCATGGGTTTTCATGATGCGCCAAATGCAGGGCGGCGGCAAAGGCGGAGCGTTTAGCTTTGGCAAGAGCAAGGCGCGGTTGCTCGATGAAACGAACAACACCACGACGTTTGCTGACGTCGCCGGTTGTGACGAAGCGAAAGAAGAAGTGACGGAGATCGTCGACTTCCTGAAAGACCCCAGCAAGTTCCAAAAACTTGGCGGACGCATTCCGCGAGGCGTGCTGCTCGTGGGCTCGCCGGGCACCGGTAAGACGCTGCTCGCCAAGGCCATCGCAGGCGAAGCGAAAGTACCGTTCTTCTCGATCTCGGGATCCGACTTCGTAGAAATGTTCGTCGGTGTTGGCGCATCGCGCGTTCGCGACATGTTCGACCAAGCTAAGAAGAACGCCCCGTGCATTATTTTTATCGACGAGATCGATGCGGTCGGCCGTCAACGCGGCGCGGGCCTAGGTGGTGGCAACGATGAGCGCGAGCAAACGTTGAACCAAATGCTTGTCGAGATGGATGGCTTTGAAGGCTCGCAGGGCGTCATCGTGATCGCCGCGACCAACCGCCCGGATGTGCTGGATCCTGCGCTGATGCGTCCGGGTCGTTTCGATCGCCAAGTCGTGGTGCCGTTGCCAGACATTCGTGGTCGCGAACAAATTCTGCAAGTGCATATGCGCAAGGTGCCGATCGCGGCCGACGTGAAGGCGCAAGTCATCGCTCGCGGTTGCCCCGGTTTCTCCGGCGCAGACATTGCAAACCTTGTGAACGAGGCGGCGCTCTTCGCAGCGCGCGGCAACAAGCGCTTGGTCGACATGGAAGATTTCGAGCGCGCCAAAGACAAGATTTACATGGGCGCTGAGCGTAAGTCGATGGTGCTCTCCGAAGACGAGAAGCGCGCCACCGCGTATCACGAGTCGGGCCACGCGATTGTGGCGACGATTCTGCCGAAGGCTGATCCGGTGCACAAGGTGACGATCATTCCGCGTGGTCGTGCGTTGGGTGTCACATGGCAGTTGCCGGAACGCGATCGAATTTCGCTCTACAAGGATCAGATGCTCACCGAAATTTCGGTGTTGTTCGGCGGTCGTATCGCGGAAGATTTGTTCGTGAAAAACATCTCGACGGGTGCGTCGAACGACTTCGAACGCGCAACGAAGATCGCCCGCGACATGGTCACGCGCTATGGCATGAGCGATGTGTTGGGCCCGATGGTTTATGCCGATAACGAAGGCGAAGTTTTCCTCGGCAGGAGCGTCACACAAACGCGCACGATGTCGGACACCACGATGCAAACGGTCGACAAAGAAATTCGTCGCATCATCGACGAGCAGTACGCCGTTTCGACGAAGATATTGAAAGACAACGCCGACAAGGTCGAGGCCATGACCGCCGCACTGATGGAATTCGAAACCATCGATGCTGATCAAATTGCCGACATCATGGCGGGCCGACCCGTGCGCGCCGACAAGACGTACAACACGCCTGGCAGTTCCGGTGGGGACTCGACGCCGGGTGCCACGGTCGTGGCGCCGGATACTGCAGAAGGTAAAACCGATGCAACGACGACAGCTGCCGCTGCTCCTAAAGCAGCGCCAGACACGCCTTAGCACGCAGCGCGCCGCGCGGCGGCGCGACACGCTAACAATGGCGACCCTCGGGTCGCCATTGGCGTTTTCTGGGTTGCGTACTTTGGCGCCTCGTGTCGTCGCTTTTTGCGTCTGCGTCTTGACGTTTTCGTCGGCGCTTTTTGCGCCAATTACGCGCGCAGCGTCGAACAGTGATCTCTCCGATTTCATCCTCAACGTGGTGCGCTACGCCTCATGGCCAGCGGATCCGTCGCGCAAATCCATCACCATATGTCACGCGCACGGTGGCATGGGACATACCGGGGCGCTAGCGACGGATGTTGCTGCGACAGTGAAAGGGCTGCCGGTAGTCTGGCGCCAAGTGACGGCCGTGGCGCAAGTGCCGGGCTGCAATGTGCTGTGGCTCAACGCCGATGTGCGCCCGGCGCCTCGCGAGTGGCTCAATGCGACGCACGACCAGCCGATTCTGACGATTAGCAACTACGCGGATTTCACGGCCGACGGCGGCGTCGTCGGCGCCTATCGTGTGGGGAGCGATTGGCGCTTCGAGATCAATTTAGAGTCACTGCAACGCTCGAAGATAAACATCGCAGCAGCCGCGTTACGCCTAAGCCAGAAGCCGAAAGCGGCCGCCGCTGCCGGCGGGGAGGCGCGATGAGTCTTCGCAACGCGTACTCAAATTATTCATTGACGCGACGCGCAACGCTGGCTACCGTTGCGACGCTCTTTGTCATGCTCGTGTTCGCGGGAATATCGCTCGCGCTGCTTTTCTTGAAAGGACAGGTTGATCAAAGTCGCGTTTCTGCGCTGACACAAGCCAACGTTGCGTCGAGCACGATTACCGCCGCCGTGCGCTTTGGCGGCTACGACGTAATCGCCGATTCGCTTCGTGTCTTTGATTCTGGGCCGGGCCACGATTCTGCAGCGGTTTACAGTCGAACTGGACAACTTGTCGCCGAGCTCGTCGCGCCGGGTGAGCTTCGATTCCCGGCCGCGATTAGTGGGCTCAACGGTTGGAACGAAGGCCCCTTGGATGCTCACTTGGTTCAGCACGCGCTTCGAGACGACATCGCCGACGCCGCAGCGCCGCCGGTGGCGACTCTCGTAGTGAACCCCAACCAAAAAACACTTCGTTCGGCATTGTGGCGCGCATTGGCCGTACTTGCGGTGGTGCTGAGCTTCACGGTATTGGCCGGTATCGTAGTGGCGCAGAAACTCAGCCGCGCACTGCTGCGACCTGTCGCGGACTTAAACGCATGGGTTGAAGAGGTCAGCGCTTCGCACAATCTCGCGGCGCCCGCGCCACGAGGCGGTGGGTTGGAGGTCAATCAACTTACCACGAGTTTCGAATCGCTGATCGCGCAAGTGGCGGAGCAAAATCGCGAACTCAAACGCAAACAGTACGAACTAAAAGTATCTAACGCACATCTTGAATCGATGGCGTTTTCAGACGCACTCACGGGCTTACCCAATCGTCCCATGTTTGAGACGACACTGACCGCGGCCATAGAAAAGGCGAACGCTGTGGGACGTCCGCTAGCGGTGCTTTTTGTAGACCTTGATGATCTGAAGCAAATTAACGATCAGCACGGGCACGCGAAAGGCGATGCTGCGTTGAAGGCAACGGCGGCAAGGATTCGCCGTGCTCTGCGTCCGGGTGATTTTTTGGCGCGCCTGGCAGGTGACGAATTTGTCGTATTGTCCACCGACGTTTCGACACCGGAAGAGGCCATGAAGGTGGGTGAGCGGCTGACGGTCGGGCTCGGTATCGCGCTGCCGGAGGATGAGTGGCGCGATGCGATTCAGGCGAGCATTGGCGTTGCCGTGTTTCCAGATCACGGCGAGGATGTTCGCGCCCTCGTTCACGCCGCAGACATGGCAATGTATCGAGCCAAGGCATTTCCCAATGATGGCGCCATTCGTGTCGTTTGCGCAACGTCGCTTCCACGTGCCGGGTCGGCGCGTCGGCCGTCGAGCACCAACGTAATTAGTCTGCCCACAGCTGGGCGAAAATCGCAAGTCGGAAAGGCACTCTCATGATGCTTAGAAAATTCTCAACCGTCGCTGCGCAGTGGCTCTGGACGGCAGTGCTCGTGTCGCTCCTCGCGGCCTGTGCCAGTGCGCCACCGCCCGCGCCTGCGCCTGCACCACTGCCGCGCGCTGAACGCCTTGCGCAGCTAGGTTTTGAAAAAACCGATGATGGCTACGTGCTGAATTTGCCAGGGCCACTGCTTTTTGAAACGGGCAGTGATGTGTTGAGCGATGGGGCGAAACAGGTGCTTTCCAAGCTCGCCGTTGACTTACGCGCACTGGAAATCGCGAAGCTCCGTTTGTTCGGGCACACGGACAACGTTGGAACTGCGGAATTTAATCGAAACTTGTCGTCGCGCCGTGCCGATGCGGTAGCGCAGTTCTTGGCTACGAATGGGTTCGCATCTGAGGCGCTGGAGCGTCGAGGATTCGGATTTGATCGGCCGCTCGCTAGCAACGACACGCCGGAAGGACGCGCCAAAAACCGGCGCGTGAGTGTGGTGGTGCCGTTCGAGTAGGTCGGCGTTTGTCGAACAGAACGTCTCGCGGCGCCTAGTCGTTGGGACTGTGGGCGGCGGCGTACGTCGCCAAGAAGCCCGCCATATCGAATTTTGCGAAGTGCGTTGGACTCCAGTCTTCGTCTAACAATTCGGCGTCGTGTTTGCCAAGGTAGGCGTCGGCTGCGGCAACCGTCCCGTTTGTTGTCGCAGCGACCGGCACACGCACGTAGGCGTCGGCCTCAAATTCGTCGAGGCGTTTGAGATCCGCTGGTGACACGTCGTAATAAATTCGCCCCAGTAACGGCGGCGCGCCTTTGGCGATGATCAATACCGGATACGTCTCGTTCCGGACGCGTACGCGACGAAACCCATGAATCGTCGCCTCGGCGGATTGATACGAACCCTTCACTACGCGCTGCCAGACCTCTGGAAACATGAGCGATCCATAAGTGAAAACGTGCTTGCTGTCAGCGGTCATACTACTTTCCATTGAGAACGGCGTCCGCGGCGCGTTCGCCTGCGATTACGGCGGCTTCGATAGTGGCGGGTAATTCTGGGCAGCACCAGTCGCCTGCGAAGTGGATGTCTCCGACACGCTTCGGCAGCGAACTGAGCAGCGCAGTTTGCTTCGGAGTGCACGCATAGGTCGCACGCTTTTCGGTGATTACGAACTGCCATCTCGGACGTGGCAGTCGGTAGCTGCGCGACAACTGCAGCAATGCGGCATCTACCAGCGCCGTTTCGTCGTCAGTGCGTCGGTGAGCGCTGATCACTATTCCCGCGCGCCAGCTTCCGTCGATTCTCCG
>JAKPSO010000101.1 GCA_029571495.1 Pseudomonadota bacterium | reverse complement strand
CGACCACCGGTCCGCTCGGCCAAGGTATCGCTAACGCGGTGGGTATGGCGCTGGCTGAAAAGTTGCTGGCAAAGCAATACGGCAGCGTGATCAATCATCACACGTACGTGTTCCTCGGCGACGGCTGCATGATGGAGGGTGTCTCGCATGAGGCCTGCTCGCTAGCTGGCGTACTCGGGCTGAACAAACTCATCGCGTTCTACGACGACAACGGCATTTCGATTGACGGCCATGTCTCTGGTTGGTTTAAGGACAATACAGCTGAGCGTTTCCGCGCCTACGGGTGGCACGTGATCGGCCCGATTGATGGCCAGAGCATCGACGCCGTTGACGACGCAATCGTCAGCGCGAAACAAGAAACCTCGAAGCCCGTGCTCATCATCTGCAAGACCGACATCGGTCACGGCTCGCCGAACAAACACGGCACCGCCGACGCGCACGGAACGGCGGTGATGGGTGACGAAATCGCCGCGACGCGCGCGAACATCGGCTGGACGTTGCCGCCGTTTGAGATGCCCGCCGAGGCGTACGCGGCGCTTGACGCGAAGGCCGCCGGCGCAGCGTTGGAAGCCGAATGGAACCATGCGTACCGCCACGCCGATCCAGAGCTCAAACGTAGGCTCGCGGGCGAGCTGCCCGCGAACTATGCCGACATCGTCAAGCGTGCGATAGACGCCGCAGTCGCGGTCGACAAGGAAGTGGCGACGCGCAAAGCCGCGCAAAACGCACTAGAAGTGTTCGGCCCGGCTCTACCGGAAATGATCGGCGGCTCGGCCGACTTGACCGGTTCGAATCTGACCAATCACAAGCAATCGGTCACCGTCACCGCCGAGGGCGTGGGCAATCACGTCAGCTACGGTGTGCGCGAATTCGGCATGTGCGCGATCGCCAACGGCATGGCGCTGCACGGCGGCGTGATTCCCTACGTTGGCACGTTCTTAGTGTTCAGCGACTACGCGCGCAACGCCGTACGTATGGCCGCACTCATGAAGCAGCGCGTGCTCTACATCTTCACGCACGACTCCATCGGCGTCGGCGAAGACGGCCCGACGCATCAGCCCGTCGAGCACATCGCTTCGCTGCGATTGATCCCGGGTTTGAACGTCTGGCGTCCGGCGGATTCGTTGGAATCAGCCGTCGCGTACGCGAGCGGCATCGAGCGCAACGACGGTCCGACGATGCTGTGCCTGTCGCGTCAGAACACCGCCGTGATCACGCGCGACGCATCGCACGAAGCGCTGATCCGTCGCGGCGGTTACATCGTGTCGGAAACGCTCACGCCCGCGCTCGTGTTGATCGCGACGGGCTCGGAAGTCGGCCTCGCACTCGCCGCGCAAAAGGCGCTCGGCGAGCAAGGCGTGCAAGCGCGCGTCGTCTCCATGCCCTGCACGCAGCTCTACGACCAGCAGAGCGCGGAATACAAGGAAGCGGTGTTGCCGCCTGAGTTGCCGAAGCTCGCGATCGAAGCGGGCGTCACCGGCGGCTGGTGGAAATATGTGCACGGCGGCCAAACGCCGGGCGCGGTGCTCGGCATCGACACCTTCGGCGAATCGGCACCGGCCGGTGTGCTCATGAAGCACTTTGGCTTGACGGTGGAGAACGTTGTCGCGAAGGCGAAGGCGCTCGTGTAATTCGTGCGGCGCAATCTCGGCGACCCGCTTGTCGTAGTTATTGCACCCAATTAGACACAAACAAAAACGATGGCGCAATGAGATTGCGCCCTACAAGAAAACGCAACCAAGGAAACGCTCATGGCAATCAAAGTAGGTATTAACGGCTACGGCCGTATCGGTCGCAATATTCTTCGCGCGCTCTACGAATCGGGTCGTACCGACATCGAAATCGTAGCGATTAACGATCTCGGTGACAGCGAAACCAATGCGCATTTGACGCGCTACGACACCGCGCACGGCCCATTCGGCAAGACGGTGGCCGTCGAGGGTGACAACCTCGTGATCGAAGGCGATCACATCAAAGTGTTCGCAGTCCGCAACCCCGCCGAAATCGCGTGGGGCGCACACGGCGTTGACGTGGTGCTCGAATGCACAGGCCTCTTCACCAGCAAAGCCAAGGCCGGAGCACACATCACTGGTGGCGCGAAGAAAGTGATCATCTCGGCTCCGGGCGAGAAAGACGTGGACGCAACTGTCGTTTACGGCGTGAACCACAATGTGCTCAAGGCAAGCGACACCGTGATCTCGAACGCCAGCTGCACGACCAACTGCCTCGCGCCGCTGGCGATGGTGTTGCATCAGCAGGTCGGCATCGTCAATGGCTTGATGAATACGATCCACAGCTACACCAATGATCAAGTGTTGACCGATGTGTTCCACAAAGATTTGCGTCGTGCTCGCGCCGCCGCGCATAACATGATTCCGACCAAGACCGGCGCCGCCGCAGCGGTTGGGCTCGTGTTGCCGGAACTCAACGGCAAGCTCGATGGCTTCTCGGTACGCGTCCCCACCATCAACGTCTCGCTCGTTGATCTGTCGTTCATTGCCGCACGCGACACCACAGTCGACGAAGTCAACGCGATCCTCAAGACCGCTGCCAATGGCCCGCTCAAGAACGTACTCGCCTACAGCGACGGACCGCTCGTGAGCAGCGACTTCAACCACAACCCGCACAGCTCCGTCTTCGACGCTACCTGCACCAAAGTGTCGGGTCGCTTGGTCAAAGTTTGCTCGTGGTATGACAACGAATGGGGCTTCTCCAACCGCATGCTCGACACCACTGTCGCGTTGATGGCGGCAAAGTAGTCACGTCGGCCCTCCCTACGAGCGGGGAGGGCGTCACTCCTATGCAAGGCACTTCTTCCCTCGCCAACGTGGTCGTTCGCCGCACTGAACTGGCGGATCTTCCTTCGTTGGTCGAGTGCCTGAACCCTGTGTTTGAGGAGCGCCGCTTTCTGGCAATCGTCGAAGCACTGCCGCCGGACGAAGTCATCGCGCACCACCGCGCTACTTTAGAGGCGGGCCACCCACATTTTGTTGCGATGGACGGCGAACGTGTCGTTGGGCTTTGTGATGTCGTGCCAGTCGCGCCACCTCGAATTGCTGCGCAAATACATAACGGAACGCTGGGTATGTTGCTCGCGCCGGAGTACCGCGGAGCAAGGCTCGGCGAGCGGCTCATGCGCGCATCGCTCGAAGCCTGTCGCGGAAAATTTGAGCGCGTGCAACTGAGCGTCTATAGTCACAACGTACGCGCACACAAGCTCTACTTGCGTTGCGGATTTGTCGAGGAAGGTCGCCGTCGCGGCGCGTGGAAGCTTGATGGCATGACTTCCGACATTATTGAAATGGCACTTTTCGTATGAACTTCAAGAAACTCACGGACCTCAACCTCGCAGGCAAGCGCGTGTTTATTCGCGCGGACCTGAACGTGCCGCAAGACGATACCGGCTCAATCACCGACGACACGCGCATTCGTGCGTCCGTTCCCGGCATCGCGTTTGCAGTGAAAGCAGGCGCTGCGGTGATGGTCACGTCGCACCTGGGACGCCCGACAGAAGGCGAACTGAAACCCGAAGATTCGCTCGCGCCTATCGCAAAGCGCCTGTCAGAACTCCTCGGCCAAAACGTGCGCCTCGTTGCCGATTGGGTTGACGGCGGGTTCACTGTCGCGCCAGGGGAAGTCGTGCTTCTCGAAAACTGTCGCTGCAACAAGGGCGAGAAAAAGAACGACGAAGCGCTCGCAAAGAAAATGGCGGCGCTTTGCGATGTATACGCAAACGACGCCTTCGGTACGGCACACCGCGCCGAGGCGACAACTGAGGGCATCGCTCGCTTTGCGCCTGTGGCGTGTGCAGGGCCTCTGATGGCAGGCGAGCTGGATGCACTGGGCGCAGCGCTCCTCGCGCCCAAACGCCCATTAGTGGCGATTGTGGCGGGCTCCAAAGTGTCGACCAAGCTCACGATTCTGGCGTCGCTCGCGGACCGTGTGGATCAGCTCATCGTCGGCGGCGGTATCGCCAACACATTCTTGTTAGCGCAAGGCAACAAGATCGGCAAATCGCTCGCCGAGGCGGACCTTGTGGGCGAGGCCAAAGCCATCATCGACAAAATGTCTGCGCGCGGCGCAAGCGTGCCGCTTCCAACCGACGTGGTGTGCGCCACCGAATTCGCTGCGACGGCAAAAGCAACCACCAAGCTGTTGGCCGATGTCAGCGCCGATGACATGATTCTCGATATCGGGCCGCAAAGCTCGGCTGCTTTGGCCAACACGCTGGCGAACGCAGGCACCATCGTGTGGAACGGCCCGGTCGGCGTTTTCGAATTCGACCAATTCGCTGGTGGCACCAAAGCCATAGCAGCGGCGATTGCCGCCTCCCCCGCGTTCTCCATCGCTGGCGGCGGCGACACGATCGCAGCGATCAACAAATTCGGTATCGCCGACAAGGTGAGCTACATCTCTACAGCGGGCGGCGCATTCCTCGAGTTTCTCGAAGGCAAGACGTTGCCGGCGGTGGCGGCGCTTGAAGCGCGGGCCAACGGCTAGTCCACACGAGCGTCTCGCGCAGTGACCACGCCCGCGCATGTTTTCGCCGAACGCTCGACGCAAAGTCTCGCGCGCGGAGACGCCGAAGGTGCCCTGCAACACGCGCGACAAGGGCTCGCGGCCTGCGGCGAAATTGCGGGTCTGATCTGGGAGGAATGTGAGGCGTTGCGCACGCTCGGACGAACACCGGAGCGCGTGCTGCGCCTCAATCGTCTCGCCGCACTGCAGCCGCACGACCCGGTGATTTTGGTCGAGTTGGGGCTCGCGCTCCTGCGTACACCAAGCGCCCCGCAAGCCATCAAGCCGCTGCGCGCCGCAATCGCCATGGGGTACAAAGACACGGGCGTTGAGCTCGCGCTTGCAGGGCTCGAGATGGGCGGACCAGACGCCGCACAGTGCGAAGCACGCCTTCGCGCAATCTTGGCCAACGAGCCAACACACATGGGCGCGCAGGGCATGTTATGGCGACTTCTGAGTCAGCAGTGCCGTTGGCAAGAAGCGGCGCGCCTCGAAAAGAGGTTGCTGGAGCGCATCGCAAACGGCGAGGTCAACGCCGCGCTGACACCGTTTTGGTTGTTGGGAAGTGACGCCGACGAGGCGACGCTACATGGCTACGCGCTCGCTCACGAACGACTCGCAGTAGCGCATGTGCAGCCCCTCGCACTCCCAGTTCGTCAGCCACGCGCGCGGCTGCGTGTCGGCTACCTCTCTTCAGATTTCTATCACCACGCCACGGCGATGCTCGTAGCCGGTCTTCTTGAATCGCATTCGGAAGCCGTCGAAGTGTTCGCCTACAGCCACGGCCCGCGCGTTGATGACGACTATCGCGTTCGCCTGAAGCGTGCTGTAGCAAATTGGCGCGACATCAACGCGTTGTCTGACGAAGCGGCCGCGCACCTCATCCGAGCGGACGAGATTGACGTTCTGGTCGAACTCAAAGGGCGCACATACGGCGCACGACTTGGCATTGCCGCGTTTCGCCCTGCGCCGGTCGTGCTGCACTATCTGGGCTATCCCGGTACGCTCGCCGCGGCTGGCATTGACTACCTTGTCGCGGACCCGACTCTTATCCCGCCCGAGAGTCAATCGCACTACGCCGAAACCGTGCTTCGCATGCCGATCTGCTACCAAGCGAACGACGCCAAACGTGCGCGCCCATCAGCCACACCAAGGGCGGAACTTGGGCTGCCCGAAGGCGCCGTCGTGCTCTGCAATTTCAACCAATCGTACAAGTGGAGTGAACGCTTCATGCGTGTGTGGATGCGTGCATTGCAACGCGCGCCACATGCGGTACTGTGGCTGTTAGAACCCGATACGGTTGCACGTGAAAATGTCATGTCGCTCGCCCGCGAACACAAGGTCGAAGCGCAAGTCTATTGGGCGCCGCGCGCGAATATGGAGCAGCACTTGGCGCGCTTAGGTACGGCCAACCTCGCGCTCGATCAATTGCCGTACGCCTCCCATACGACCGGTTCAGACGCGCTGTGGATGGGCGTGCCGCTCCTCACCTGCCTGGGCAATACGTATCAAGGGCGCGTTGGCGCGAGCCTTGCGCGCGCAGCAGGGCTCAACGAGTTGATTACGGCGAACATTGAGGCGTACGAGCGTTTACTCGGCAATCTGCTCGCCCAACCCGATCGTCTGCGTGCCATACAGCGCGAGTACGGCGCGCGCGCCACGCATGCGCCTCTCTTCGATACGGCGACATTCACAGCCCAATGGGAAGCGCTCCTGCGCGACACCTATGGCCGCGCCGTAAGCGCCTCAGACCGAGGATGAGCAATAGGATGGCATCCGAAGCGATTCCGAAGATCATTCACCAAATCTGGATCGGCAAGAAGTACCGTCGTCCGGAACGCTGGATGAATACTTGGCCCGCGATGAATCCGGGTTGGAAATATCGCGTATGGACCGACGAAAACTTGCACGAATTGTTTCCGCTGCGCGCGCAACTTGCGTTCGATATGATGCCGCATCTCGCGGGCAAAGCTGACATTTTGCGCTACGAATTGTTGCATCGATTTGGCGGTGTTTACATTGACGCGGACATCGAGTGCATCGCGCCGCTCACGGATGATTTATTGCAAAACGTCGCCTTCGCCGCGCATGAAAACGAGTACATAAGGCCTGGGTTAATTGCCAACAGCGTGATCGGCGCGCGCCTGGGTTGCCCATTGATGGACGCGATGATCGAGCACGTCGCAACACTGCCGAATCTAGCGCAATGCGCTGCGTTAGACGTTTGGAAGACCACCGGCCCGTTGGCTTTCACCCGAATGATCGGTCAGCGCCGCTTTACGTTTCTGCGACTTTATCCGAGCTTCTGGTTCTATCCCATTCACTGCTCCGACACCCACTACACCGGTGTGGTGGATCGCTGCTACGCGCGACAATTTTGGGGCGGCACAACTCCGGGCGTATACGAGCCGCTCTAGCCTGAGGCATTCTCGCGGGCATGCCTGCGCATCCGCGCCAACGCATCATCCAAGCACTCCGCAAACAGCGGCAACTTCAAAGCCTCAGGTGCAGCCGCCTCCAGCCGCGCGCGCCACTGCGCGTCCTTCACGAGGCGCACGCAGGTCTCGGCGAGGTCTTCGTAGCGCGCTATCGCCAGCGCTGATGTGTACGCCTCCGGCAAACGCTCGTCCGGATGCATTTCCGTGACCACTGCCTTGCCGTTGTTCATCAAGTAGCTCACGCGGTATTGCTCGAAGACACTGTCGTTCACCCAGCCCATATTGAGCACTACTTTTGAACGCGCGAGCATCTCTGCGCGCGCCTCTTCAACACAACCGCTGCTCGCGGCAGACACGACGAGACCCAGCCCACGACATTCGTTGAGGACGTGCAGGCGGCGCTCGTTCATGCGGCCATAAAACAAGACGTCGATATCCTGGGCGATGGGCTTCACCGGTAGCGGCGCGACGTTTCGTGCGGCGTAGCCCACCGGCACCCAAGAAACGCTCAGCGCTGACACACTCGAACGCGCGAACGCTTCGACGTTGCGTGCGCTGTAGTCCCAGACGTGCATGCCGTCGAGCATCGGCAAGTATTGTGACCATTCGACCGCACCGGCCACCTGTTCGGGATTAGCGATGGGTTCGGAATTGACGATCACTGAACCACGTGGCAAGGCGCTACGGCGCGCCCACGCGGT
Organism: Pseudomonadota bacterium; assembly: GCA_029571495.1. Taxonomy (GTDB): domain Bacteria; phylum Pseudomonadota; class Gammaproteobacteria; order Burkholderiales; family Casimicrobiaceae; genus Casimicrobium. Next base: position 599 of record JAKPSO010000101.1, on the reverse strand, counting down.
GAGTACGTTGACGCCAAACAAAAAATTAGTGCCCGCTCGCGCGACTTCGTTGGTGGCGAGGCGCACTTTCAAGCCGCGGTTTGCGAGCGCCTCAGCAAGCGCGACAGCGGCATCCCAAAACATCGGGGCCTTGCCCTCGCCGCCCAGAACGCTGACCAGGTGCAAATCCGGTTGTCCGGCCAACACACCTATGCGGAGCGACGCGGACGAAGCGTTGTCTGTTGCCGGTGATTGATTCATGCGAAGCGTGGCGGACGCGACGGGCGCGCGGGACACCATCGTAACAGCGCGCAAAACCGTTCGCGCCGCACCGTAGTCGGGTACCTGGGAGATGGGTACAGCTTTTTCGTTGTAACGGCTTTGCTACAGGGTTTTTCTGCGCTAAATTTCCCTAGTCGACTTTGTGACTTTTCAACACGCATCGACGCCTGCACAGCCATCGTACTGAAAAGCTATTTCGCGAGGAAAGACGCCGCAGATATGATGCTCGCAGAATCGGTCAAAGCTCGCGAATGTCGCGCGCGCTAACTATCGCTGCCCGCTTTTGGCACAATCACCGCTTAATGTTTTTGGGCTCACGTATTCATGTTTCCCTACGA
>JAKPSO010000097.1 GCA_029571495.1 Pseudomonadota bacterium | reverse complement strand
ACTTTGACGGTGGGGCCGTAGCTCGTAAACGATGCTTCGTCGCCCGCAAGGTCCACGGCGCCAACGGTCAGCAGATTCGGCAACACGATGGCTGCGGGAACCGCTTCGTTAAAGGTCGAATCGCCGTTTTCATTGCCCGCGGCGGTCACGAACAAAATTTCCGGCGCAGCGGCGAATGCTTGGGTCATGCTGTCGCGGCTGATGTTGAAGAGTTCGCGCGCGAGGGCTTTGCGCTCTTCCGGGGTCTTGATCGTGCCGCAGAGCTCGAGCTCGCCTTCGACGCTTTTCGCGTCGCCGCCCCAGCTCATGTTGACAACCCGAACGCCGTTTTTCCGGAAGAAGTAAACGTAGGCGAACATCGCTTCCGCATCGAGCTGCGCTTGCTCGCGGCTCGGGCAAGGATCGGGTATCAGCGTGTGACCAAACTCGATGCGCGCCGTCACGAGTTGCGCGAACGGATTACCGGCCAGCGTGATGCCCGCGACGTGCGTGCCGTGGATGTAGTTTCCCGTCAGGCGAATTTCCTCGATCGCGGCCTTGTATTCGGCCTGCTTAAGGGTCGACAGAAACTGCTTCACCTCGGACGCTTCTTTGCTGTCGATGTTCGCTTGTAGGTCAGAAAAGCCTTTGGCGCGCGCCTTCATTACCGGCAAGCGCGCCTTCAACGCGTCAGGAATCGGATACAAGTCGCCGGTTGAACGTTTCGAATATTTATCGAACGCAATCACCAACGGTTTGCCATCCGCGCCGCGCGCGAGTTGCTTTTGAAAAAGGTTTGTGTCGCTGCCACTATCCCACACCGCAACCTTTACGGGCTGATATCCCGCGTCGGCAGCGAGCTGGACGTCGCGCGCAGCCCAGATGTCTTGTTTGGCGACGGTGTGTTTCGCGAGGTACGCGGTGAACGTATCGACCAAGGTCTGCTTAATCGGCAGCGTTACGAAAAGGCGATACCGCGCACCGATGAGCGCCGGTGCGAGATCTGACGAGAGCGTGCCGGCCTTGTCCTTCGTGGGTTGCAATACATCGCGCACGTAGCCGAGTGCCATCGCCTCATTGTTGAGTTCCGAGCGCATTTTCAGTTCGCGCACTTCGTTTTGCACAACGTCGAACGGTAGTGCCTCAAGCGCTGCGTCGAGTTTCTTTCGCAATGCCGCGCGATACGCGTCCGAATTGGCGTTTCCGACTTGTTTCTGTGCCTCAATTGCTGCGCGCAACGACAGGCCGGAGAGTAATTTGTCAGCGGGCTTCTCTTCCAGATCGCGCACCAGTGCGGAGTTCTTCAGCGCGCTGTCGAGATTGCCTTCTAAGTAATCCATCGCGACCAGCGTGGAGAGCAGGCCGCGCAAAGACGCCTTATCCGAGATATCGTACTTCGCGAGGATTGATTCGACATTGGCTCGGTGTTCGCGTGCAAACGCAGAGAACCGAGTGTCCACCCGCACGACATCCTCAAGCGAACCGTCGATCTTGTACGTAAAGCGCGGGATGTCAGCGGCTTTTTCAACGCGGATTTTGTTTTGCGCAAATGCACACGACAACGAAAGCGCCGAGCACAACAGCGCTGCAGCAAAACGCGAAACCAACATAAGTACTCCTGCTGTCTCGGTGATGAGCGCGGATGACGCGCCTAGGGACCGAGCGTGAATGACGAAATCGTGCAGTTTACGCCGCACACGGGTTGGAAGGAATTTCAGATAAATGAGGCGCTCGTGCTGCGGCGGATGTTGTACGGATCAAGGTAAGATCGACGATCGTTTTATCTTTCATGAATTTCGCGATGGCGTCCGGTCTCAACAAGAAATATTTCTGGAATAAGGGCTTCGATCCGCGAAAGCTTGTGACCGGCATCGCCGCCGCGCTGGCCAAGCACGTGCCCGGTTCCGGCCCGGAAGCAACACCTGACGGCGTTCGATTGGTCAACGCGATGAGCGCGGATGCTCGCATCACCGACATCCGTTACATGGCGTACATGCTGGCAACCGCATGCAAGGAAGCGCGCGAGATTCGCAAGTACCCGCGTCCGGTGCTCGACAAGAAACACAAACCCGTTGTCAATTCAAAAACCGGCCAACCGGTCATGAAAGACGTCAAGCTCTGGTCCGTGTTTCAGCCGATAGAAGAGAGCGGCCACGGCGCAGGCCGAGATTATTTCCGGCCCGTGAAGGTCGCCGCGGTCGGCGCCAACGTGATGATCACCGAACAAGACGGCGATCAGTTTACGGTGATGCCCAATGGCACTTACACGGGGGTTCGCACGAAGCGCGGCATGCCAACGCGTGGGTCGAGCGCGACAGGAGCCGTGAGCAAGGTGTATCAAGACGCCGCGGGCGTCAAGCACGCGTACTTCGGGCGCGGTTTGGTGCAGTTGACCTGGTGGAACACCTATGCCGCGGCCGGCGTTGAGTTGGGTTTGGGCCTAGAACTGCTGACCGATCCAGATAAATTATTGAACTTCGACATTTCGTACAAAGTGATGACCGGCGGCATGCTTGAAGGCAAGTCGTTTGCCAACGGCATGAAGTGTTCGCAGTACTTCACGGACGGAACGACCGACTATTGGAACGCCCGCAATATGGTCAACGGTAACGACAAATTGCAAGAGATTGTTGATCTCGCAAATGCCTTCGAAGCATTGCTGATGGATGCGCGGGTGCAGGCATGAGGACGCGTGTTCTCGCTTGGCTTGGCGTCGCTTTGAGCGTTTGCTGGCCAGCGGTGGCGGGCGCCGCGACCGACAAATCCTTGATCGGCGATTGGGAAGTGGTGAGCGTGCTGCAGGCCGGTGGACTGT
>JAKPSO010000074.1 GCA_029571495.1 Pseudomonadota bacterium | reverse complement strand
AGTAGCATTCTCCGCATCGAAAGCGTTGACGAGGCACCTTCGGGTGCCTTGTTTTTTTGCGCTTGGCTAAGTGCTGTGCGCCGTGGACAAATACAAATGACCGAACCCATCCGACTATCTAAGCGTATGAGCGAACTGGGCCTATCGTCACGCCGCGAGGCCGACGAGTGGATCGAACGCGGCTGGGTGCGCGTCGACGGCGTGCCCGCAGTGCTCGGACAAAAAGTGCTGCCGCACAACGCCATTACGATTGAGCGAGCCGCGACTGACCAACAAGCCGAGCGCGTGACCGTGTTGCTCAACAAACCGATTGGCTACGTGAGTGGTCAGGCTGAAGACGGCTACGAACCCGCTGTTGTGTTGGTTCGCCCGGAAAATCGTTGGCGTGACGATGCATCGCCGATTCGTTTTCGCCGCGAACAATTGAAGAGTCTGGTTCCCGCCGGACGTTTAGATATCGACTCGACGGGTCTGCTTGTGCTGACACAAGACGGGCGCATCGCGAAGCAACTGATCGGCGAAAACTCGCTCGTGGAGAAGGAATATCTCGTACGTGTGCAGTCGATGCGTGGCGGCCGCTTGCCGGACGCTGACTTGCGTCTCTTGAATCACGGTCTGTCGATTGACGGCGCTGCGTTGAAGCCCGCCAAAGTATGGTGGCAGAACGAAGACCAGCTTCGTTTTATTCTGCGCGAAGGCAAGAAGCGGCAGATTCGCAAAATGTGCGAAATGGTGGGCCTGCACGTCGTGGCGCTCAAGCGCATTCGCATCGGCAACGTCGTGCTGGGTGATGTGCCTATCGGCGCGTGGCGCTACTTGGGCGCTAACGAATCGTTCTAACCTAGCGTAGCCCAAGAAAAAGCCCGCAGGGCTTGCGCCGTGCGGGCTGAAGATTCACGGGTCGTAACTGGTGCGGACTACAGCTTCTGCGCTTGCATGAAGGTGTCGAAGCCCATTTCCGTGAAGCGGAACCACAGGTTTTGGTCGCCGCGGAATTTTGCGTAATCTTCGTAAACTTTTTTCCACGAAGGATTCTTGGCAGACAGTTCTGCGTAGAGATCCATCGACTCTTTGAAGGCGCGATCCATCACGTCTTTCGGGAAGCGATGCAGCTTGGTGCCACCGGCCACAAGCTGTTTCAACGCCGCAGGGTTCTTGGCGTCGTACTTGGCTTGCATGTTGACGTGCGCGTGTGCTGCAGCGTTTTCAACGATGGCCTTGTACTCTGCGTTGAGCGAGTCCCACGCTTTCTGGTTGATGAAGAAGTCGAGCTGTGGGCCACCTTCCCACCAGCCAGGGTAGTAGTAGTTCGGTGCAACTTTGTTGAAGCCGAGCTTTTGATCGTCGTAGGGGCCGACCCATTCCGCCGCATCAATCGTGCCCTTTTCGAGCGCTTGATAAATTTCGCCGCCCGGGATGTTCTGCGGAACCATGCCCATGCGCTCGCAAACGCGACCCGCGAAGCCGCCGACGCGGAACTTCAGGCCCTTAACGTCCGCAACCGATTTGATTTCTTTGCGATACCAACCGCCCATTTGCGCGCCCGTATTGCCGCCCGCGAAGTTCACGATGTTGTACTTCGCGTAGAACTCGCGCATCAGCTTCATGCCGTTGCCTTCGTACATCCACGCCGTCATTTGGCGGCTGTTCAAGCCAAACGGAATCGCGCAGCCCAGCGCGAACGTTTCGTCTTTGCCGAAGAAGTAATACGGTGCAGTGTGACCGGCTTCTACGGTGCCGTTTTGAACAGCATCAACTAGACCCGGTGCCGGAACGATTTCGCCCGCAGCGTGTACCGAAATCTGGAACTTGCCGCCGGTCATTTTCGACACTTGTTGCGCGAAAACTTCAGCCGCGCCGTAAATCGTGTCCAGCGATTTCGGGAACGAAGACGTCAAGCGCCAACGAACTGCAGGCGCCTGGCCGATGACGGCGGGCGCTGCCAGAACGGCACCGCCGGTCGCGGCCGATGCGGCGGCCTTGGTTAGAAAATCACGACGTTGCATAGTCTCTCCTGATGAGTCGATTTATTGAAAATGGAATCGCTGCTCGACGCAACGCTCCGGAATACTGCTTGCGGCCAGAATTAGCCTTGCATGTATTGTAGGTTTGCGTGCGACTGACTGCGCTAGGGGTTTCCCGTGGCCGAGCCATGACAGACGCCTGCTTAGAATCAGTGGCGGCAATCTATTGCTGATCAACAACGAATATCGGGAATGACGGGGATGCACATGCGAAAGTTCACACGCTGGACGGCGATAGTCGCTGCGACATTGATGACGGCGGCAGCGCACGCGGCGGGACCGATGATTGGGCCGGTGCCCATTGAGTTTTTGCTGTTTGCTGCAGTGCTGGCCGGTGTCGCGCTGCTGCATGCACATTCGCTGAAAGTGGCGGTCACTGGGGCCATCGTGATTGCGCTCTACAAAATCGCGTTCGCAGGCTTCGCGACGGGGCCTGGGATTTTCGGTTTCTTCGATCACTTAGGGCACGAGTGGGTGCTGCTCGCCAACTTGCTTTGTTTGCTCGTCGGTTTTGCGTTGCTGTCGAACCATTTCGAGGTGAGTCGCGTACCGAAAGTGCTGCCGCACTGGCTTCCGGACGACTGGAAGGGCGGTTTCGTGCTGCTGCTTCTCGTGTTCGTGCTCTCGAGTTTCTTGGACAACATCGCGGCGGCGCTGATCGGCGGTACGGTCGCGTCGGCAGTGTTTCGTAAGAAGGTGCACATCGGCTACCTCGCGGGTATCGTAGCGGCTTCGAACGCCGGTGGCTCCGGCTCGGTCGTTGGCGACACGACCACGACGATGCTGTGGCTTGCCGGTGCGTCACCGTTGTCCGTGCTGCATGCTTACGTCGCGGCGCTCGTTGCTGTTGTGATCGTGGGTGTCGTCGCATCAAAGCAGCAACACGCCTATTCGCCGATCATCAAAGACGCGAAAGTTGCACACCAGATCGATTGGGCTCGCCTCAGTATCGTGTTCTTTATTCTGATCGTGGCAATTGTCGCGAACGTGATGATCAACACGCGTTTTGGCGATCTGGGTGATCGTTACCCCGTGCTTGGCGTTGCCGTGTGGGTGGCGATTTTGGTCGCCGTTCCGATTCGCAAGCCCGATTGGTCGTTGATTCCAGACGCGACCAAGGGCGCGATTTTCTTGCTTTCGCTTGTGCTCTGCGCGTCAATGATGCCTGTTGAGGCATTGCCGAAAGCGTCATGGCAGACCGCGCTGGGTCTCGGTTTTGTCTCCGCTGTTTTTGACAACATTCCGCTCACTGCGCTCGCGATCAAACAAGGTGGATTCGACTGGGGCATGCTTGCGTACTGCGTGGGCTTCGGCGGGTCCATGGTGTGGTTTGGCTCGTCGGCGGGTGTCGCACTGTCCAGCCAATTCCCAGAAGCGCGCAATGCCGTGCAATGGGTGAAGCAGGGCTGGCACGTGGCGGTGGCGTATGCGGTGGGTTTCTTTGTGATGCTGGCGATTACCGGATGGGTACCGACGGCGTTGAAGGCGGCGAATTAGGTCGTTGACGCTGTGGGAGCGGGCTCGCCCGCGATACGCCTCTGATGAGCCCAATCGCGGGCAAGCCCGCTCCCACAGGGGGGCGTGGCTCGCTGGTCATCACGGGTTTTCGTGCTAACGAATTGGCGCTTGCATCGCTACATTTAGCGCCATGAACCCAACTACCATCCAACTCATTGGCGCAACGCTCTTCGGGCTCGCGGTCGCACACACCTTTTCCGTGCGTTACTTTGAGCGGCTTGCGCATCGCTTTCCGGCTCATGCGGGC
>JAKPSO010000069.1 GCA_029571495.1 Pseudomonadota bacterium | reverse complement strand
CTGCTGCAACCTGACTTCGAGTTTGTCTACAACTTCACGAGTCGATCGTTCGCCGCAGTTGCGCGGGAAGTGATCGAAAAATATCGCGATGAACGCAACCGCGTGCGTGAGCATCCTGTTGGCACCGGCGCCTTCATGCTCGGGCGGTGGGAGCGATCCAGCAAGATAGAACTCGTCCGTAACCCAACGTACCGCGAAGATCGTGTGCCGACGCCAACAGCGACGGAAGACAAGGAACTCGCGAAGGCCACAGCTGGCCGCCGCGCGCCACTTTTGGATCGCGTTGTCGTCACGGTGCTTGAAGAGAGCCTGCCGCGTGTGTTGGCTTTTCAGAAAGGCGAGCTTGACCGCGTTGAAGTGCCGCGCGATTTGTTCGACCGAATGTTCACGGGCAGCAACAACGCGTTGAAGCCCGAACTGGCCGCGAAGGGCATTCGCAACCAGCGCGCGCTGGAGCCGCTGTTGGGCTTCAATTACTTCAACATGAACGACCCGGTTGTCGGCGGGTATTCCATCGAGAAAAACGCGCTGCGGCGCGCGATTTTGCTTGCGTACGACGCGGAGCGCGAAGTTGCCACGATCTTCAAGGGTCAAGCCGATTTGGCGCAACAAATCGTGCCGCCGGGACAAGCGGGGCATGACCCGAACCTCAAGTTGCGCCCACCATTCGACCCGGAATTGGCCCGCGCGTTGCTGGACCGATTTGGCTACAAAGACTGCGACGGCGATGGCTACCGCGAAGCGCCGGGCTGCCAGCCGTTGAAAATCACGCGCAGCACGACGACGGACACACGGGGTCGTACGCAGGAAGAAATCTGGAAGAAGAGCATGGACGCGATTGGAATTCGCGTTGAGTTTTTCGCGCAGAAGTGGCCCGATCTGATCGAGATGTCACGCACCGGAAAACTGCAAATGTGGGGTTGGAGTTGGATGGCAGATTCGCCGTCGGGCAGCGGATTTATCAGCTTGCTCGTATCGCGCAACATCAACGCGATCAACGATATGCAATTTAAGAACGCGGAGTACGACCGCTTGTTCGACGGCGCCGCGAAGCTGCCACCCGGCGCCGCTCGCGACCGACTCTATCGCGCGATGTCGGAAATCGCAGCGGCCAACAGCGTGCTCGATTTCGGCATTCACACTTACGTGAACGATCTTACGCAACCATGGGTGATCGGCTACAAACGCCACCCGTATTGGCGCACGCCGTGGAAGTACGTCGACGTTGATGAGGCGGCTCGGGCGGCTGTGCGTAAGTAGTCATCATTTGCGGGCTACACGCGGACGCAGTTTGCCTCTCCTGCGCAGCCGGGGAGGTGGTGCGAAGCGCCGGAGGGGTTCGTTACTTACGAGTTCGGTTGAGCTTGCGCCACAGTCAACCCCACCGCCCCGTTGGGGCACCTCCCCTACTTCGCAGGGGAGGCATCGAAAGCGATATGCGAATTTCCTGCGACATGGGCGAGGAATCTACAGCGATAATCCACGCTTCAATTTCTTATGACGAGCGCTGAAGTATGAAGCGACTGCTACTGACCTGCGCGGCCATCGCAACGCTAGCTTTGCCTGCATTGCCGGTTCAGGCGACAGATATGAACAAGACGCTGCGGATTGCGTTTCCAACCGATGTAACGGGCTTTGATCCACAAGCCACAAACGACTCGTACTCTGGATACGTGAACAACGAAATTTTCGGCACGATGTACGTGTTTGATTACTACGTGCGGCCTGTGCGGCTTACAGGATCTATCGCCGATGGGTTGCCGGAAATTTCTGCGGACGGATTGACGTGGGTTATTCGCATCAAGAAGGGGCAATTCTTTTCTGACGACCCGGTGTTTAAGGGCGTGAAGCGCGAGCTGACAGCGACCGATCTCGTCTACACGTGGAAGCGGATGCTCGACCCGAAAATCATTTCGCCGAACCTGTGGCACATCGACGGCAAGCTCATGGGCGCGGACGAGCTGGTCGCTGAGGCCAAAAAGTCTGGCAAATTCGATTACGACAAACCGATCGAAGGGCTCAAGGCGCTCGACAAATACACCGTTCAGCTCAAACTCACACGGCCAGACTATTTGTTGACCGAACTGATGGTTCAATACAACTGGGCACCGGTGGCGCGCGAAGTGGTGGAGGCCTACCGCGATCCGGGTGGTCGCATCATGACCAATCCAGTAGGCGTCGGACCGTATCGCGTCAAAGAGTGGGTGAAAGGCAACAAGCTTGTGCTCACAGCTAACCCAAATTACCGGGAAACGTTTTTTCCAACCGAAGGCGAAGCAGCAGACGCAGACGTACTCGCTCGGAACAAGGGCAAAAAATTGCCGCTCGTGGGCAACGTTGATATTCGCTTCATCGAGGAAGGAAATCCACGCCTACTGTCGTTCAAGGAAGGTACGCTCGACTACGAATACGTCGGCACCGATCTCGTCGGCAGCATCCTAGAAAACGGCAAGCTTTCGCGCGAACTCGCCGCGAAGAACGTTGGCCATGTGCGCACGATGGACCCGGCGGTTGGCTTCGAATACTTCAACATGGAAGACCCGGTCGTCGGCGGCTACACGCCGGAGAAAATCGCGCTGCGCCGCGCCATCATCATGGCCTTCCCGATTGAGGATTACGTGCGCATCGTATTCCGCAATCAGGGCACGCCCGCGAGCCAGGTGATCCCACCCACGCAAACGGGTCACATCGCCAACAAACCCAACAACAACAGGCAAGACATTGAGTTGGCAAAGGCGCTGCTTGACAAGTTTGGCTACAAAGATCGCGACGGCGATGGCTTCCGCGAAATGCCGGACGGTTCGCCGCTGGTCATCACCAAATCTTCGTCAACCCGCGCGCTTGATCGTGAACATGACGAGTTGTGGAAAAAAGCGTTTGATCTCATCGGCATCAAAGTGAAATTCAACACGCAAAAATGGCCCGATCTCCTTAAGCAAGGCCGCGCCGGTCAGTTGCAGTTCTGGAATTTGGCGTGGACATCGAGCGGCACTGACGGCAACTCGTTCCTGCAACTTTTCTACAGCAAGAGCATCGGGCAGTCGAATTTTTCGCGCTTCAATCTGAAGCAATTCGACGAGCTTTATGAGCGCGCGCAGAAACTGCCACTAGGGCCGGAACGCTATGCACTTTACAAAGCGATGAACGAGCTGGCTGGCGTGTATTCCGTGTGGCAACCGGGCATCTTCCGCTACCGCAACGTGCTCACACAACCGTGGCTCGTGAACTTCAAGCGCATCCCGTTCCGCGATCACTTCATGCACCTCATGGACATCGACGAAACGAAACGGCCGAAGTCTTGACGTCGTGAAACTGCAATTCGTTTGGGAATCATGAAGCTCGGTTGCGTCGAAGCGATGATTTAGGCGCCGACTCGGCCGCGCTTCCCCATTGCACCGAGCGACGCCAAGTCGTCGCCTACCGATTAGGTCTTGCAGGCAGACGTTCTGAAACAGCTTTTTGGCTCTAGCGACCGCTGGTTGGCCGTTAGCGGCGTTTCTAGCGGTTAGTCAACTACCGAGACAAATGAGTTGTAAACGCCAGCTAGCGGTCGTTTGAGGCGAAAAACCATTCGCGCTACGCCCGTTCCGGCAACGGCAGCGCGCCTGAGAATTTGCTGCGTAGTGTCGCGAAGCGGGCGCGAACGTTGCGGACGTTGTTTGCCGCTGTGAACAACCGCTGCACGAGCGCGTGATACGCAGGCATGTCGCGCACGGTGAGGACGACGGTGAAATCGACGTTGGGCGCGGTGCGGTAAACCTGCGTCACGGCCGGCTCGGCGGCAAGAACGCGATCAAATGCGTCGAACGACTCCGCGTTTTGCACGTCGAGCGTGATTTCCACAATCGCCGTGATCGACGCGCCAAGCTTTTCCGGCGAAAGGATCGCAACGGTCCGCTCGATCACGCCCGCGTCCGTCATGGCGCGAACGCGCCGCATTGCGGTCGCGGGCGACGTGAACACCTGCTCGGCTAGCGCTTGATTGGCGATGGACGCGTCTTGTTGAAGGATCGCGAGGATTCGTAAGTCGAGGTCGTCGAGTGCGTTCATATTGCATCAGTAACACATATTTGCTCAATTATTGCATTTGTGTTTCTGCATGCAATATTTATTCACTTATCAGCCATTATTGCTCACAAACTTCGCGCAGCCCTGACTATGCTTCCGCATCCCAAACTGCGTGCGATGACGCGCCGTTCTCTGTGGGAGCGGGCTTGCCCGCGATTGGCGGCCACAAACCGGCAAGCAATCGCGGGCTCGCCTTTAGTGCTGAGCCTGTCGAAGCGCCGCTCCCACAAGTACCCAGCGACTGTCGAAGAAGCCAGCAGCGCGCGCCATCGCTCACTCACCCCGGAGTCCAACCTATGTGTGGCATCGTCGGCGCCGTCGCCTCTCGCAATATCACCCCCATCCTCGTCGAGGGGCTCAAGCGGCTTGAATACCGCGGCTATGACTCTTGCGGCGTTGCCGTGCACGCGGACGGCGGTCTCAAGCGCGCGCGTAGCACGAGCCGCGTAGCCGAACTCGCGCGCGAAGTGACCGACACCCATCTCGAAGGCTTCACCGGCATTGCGCACACGCGTTGGGCCACGCATGGCGCGCCTGCCGTGAAAAACGCGCATCCGCATTTCTCGCGTGATCTCATTGCGCTCGTGCACAACGGCATCATCGAAAACCACGACGAGCTGCGCGGCGAACTCAAAGCGCGTGGCTACCACTTCGAGAGCCAAACCGACACCGAAGTCATCGCGCATCTCGTCGATCATTTCTACGACGGCGATCTGCTCATGGCGGTGCAAGCCGCAGTAACGCGCCTCACGGGTGCGTTCGCGATTGCCGTGTTCTGTCGCGACGAACCGCATCGCGTGGTCGGTGCACGCGCGGGTTCGCCGCTGATCGTCGGCGTCGGTAAAGGCGAAAACTTCTTGGCGAGCGACGCGATGGCGCTTGCGGGAGTGACTGACCAAATCGTCTATCTCGAAGAAGGCGACGTCGTTGATTTGCAGCTGGGCCGCGTGTGGATCATGGACCGTGCGGGTCGCGAACTCACGAGCGCCGAGCGCCCCGTGAAGACCGTGCACGCGCACTCCGGCGCGGTCGAACTCGGACCGTATCGCCACTACATGCAGAAAGAAATTTTCGAGCAACCGCGCGCGATTGCAGACACCTTGGAAGGCGTCGAAGGCATCGTGCCCGACCTCTTCGGTGCGGACGCGGCGCGTGTCTTCAGTGAGATCGACAGCGTGTTGATCCTCGCGTGCGGCACGAGCTACTACAGCGGCCTCACCGCGAAATACTGGTTAGAGAGCATCGCGAAAATTCCGTGCAACGTCGAAGTCGCGAGCGAATATCGTTACCGCGACAGCGTGCCGAATCCGCGCGCGTTGATCGTCACCATTTCGCAATCCGGCGAAACCGCCGACACGATGGCCGCGCTCAAACACGCGCGCTCGCTCGGTCACGCCCACACACTCACGATCTGCAACGTCAGCACCAGCGCGATGGTGCGCGAATGCGCGCTCGCGTACATCACGCGCGCGGGTGTTGAGATCGGCGTGGCGTCGACCAAAGCGTTCACCACGCAGCTTGCGGCCCTCTTCCTTCTCACGCTCGTGCTGGCAAAACAACGCGGCCACTTGAACGCGGATGCCGAAGCAGAGCACCTGAAAGCCTTGCGCCACCTGCCCGTCGCGCTCGCAAGCGTGCTCGCGCTGGAGCCGCAAATCATCTGCTGGGCCGAAGAATTCGCGCGCAAAGAAAACGCGCTGTTCCTCGGTCGCGGCTTGCACTACCCCATCGCGCTCGAAGGCGCATTGAAGCTCAAAGAGATCAGCTACATCCACGCCGAAGCCTACCCCGCAGGTGAACTCAAACACGGCCCGCTCGCGCTTGTCACCGAAGCGATGCCCGTCGTCGTCGTCGCCCCGAACGACACGCTGATCGAGAAACTGAAGAGCAATTTGCAAGAAGTCCGCGCTCGCGGTGGCGAACTGTTCGTCTTCGCCGACGGCGACAGCCAGATCACGTCAAGCGAAGGCCTGCACGTTATCCGCATGCCCGAGCACTACGGCGTGCTCTCGTCGATATTGCACGTAGTGCCGCTGCAACTCCTCGCGTATCACACGGCGACTGCGCGCGGAACGGACGTGGACAAACCGCGCAATTTGGCGAAAAGCGTTACCGTCGAGTAGTCAGTTAACTCGCGACAAAACGTTGTAGTTATTAATAAAGTGGGGCGCGAAGTTTCTCGTCTTCAATTCGACCGTTAAGTGGGTCAGATTGAGCTAGCCCACATATTTTTTTGGCAACAAGGACGGCGACAAAAAATTGGCCGATCTAGCAATGGCGCCAGCGCCCAAACGCGAATTTACTCAGCAATGAGGGATGTGAAGCGCCGCTACTTGCATCGGCAAATCTCCAAGAGCGTAGGCGGCAAGCGCTGTTCTGGACGGAATCCCTAGCAACCAAGTGCAGTACGCTGGGTTGCATCGGCTCGGCATGAGCCGCCAACGCGTCTCGGTCGTCGCCGCGTTGCTTCGCCAAGGCCATGGTTTGCTTTCAGGGACGCTGACGTTCTCTCGTCAGCGCGTCCGTCGTGCAAGGGTGGCGAAACTTCGGGCCTTTGCGCTAGCGATGCAGGTGACATCCCTCCGCGATGTTTGATGCGGGGACATGTGAGTTATTGGCGGTGATTTGTGACTGCTTTCGATGCAACGCCGTCAACGGCGAACGTCGACAAATGGCCGTTGGCGGAAGTGCGCAACCAACCGACTTGCTTCGTTTCCAGCTCACGCGTGAAGTTTTCCATAACGGACACCCGGAAAACAAACTTACGGCGTTAACGCGGCACCGTGTCGAGTAAGTCGAACGTTGTACCTGACCACAATTCAAAGAAACCTTCTTTCCGCGAGACTTGCAGCCAACTTTCCCAGCGGGAACCAGCGAGAGCAGGTGCGCTTAGTGCAATGGCCTCTTGCGCGATCCCAATGCCGATTTGCATTCCGCCTTTGCTTTGAGGCTGGTTCTTGTGTGCGCCAAGTAGCTTCTGCAAGCGCTCGAGTTCCACCTGTGAATCAGGGAGTAAGTTGTAGACGAGCCAATGCCGTTGCGCCCGCGCTGCTGGTAGTCCGTACTCGACTCCGGTCGACACAACGAGCCTCATGGGCAACTGTGTCTTTATGGCGGCAAAGGAGTTTGGCTCGGTTGGACGGACGTTGATTTCAGGGGTGATCTCGTTTTTCGTGCTATTTGTCGCGGTTGAGGCGGAGAGTGGCTTTAATTAAGGCTCGCAGCCCTGCCGATTACCTGCCAAATGCAATTTGCCTGTCAAATCAGCCGTATAGTCGTGCATGGCGAAGGGATGCTTTCCGGCGCGTTAGCATGATGGAATCCGGTACGGTGGATGCACCACCTACTTGGAACGAGATGGGAGACCGAGCATGTCCACCTACCAGCGACGCTTCGTCGGTGTTGAGCAGCTACCGCGGCATTTGTCGGAATTCGACGTTGAGCAATTTTTCCGCTTGTTGCCGACGGACATAGTTGCCATCCGAGATCGATTTCGCGCCGATAGGCGACTTGGCCCGGCGTTGCAGTTAGTCTTCTTGCGTGCGGCGGGCCGCCCTTTGGATCGTTTCGCAGCGGCACCGAAGAACTTGCTGCGTCACCTCTCCGCCGAACTCAATCTGAGCAGCACGAGTATCGCGTCGCTGCGCTCGCTGTACGCACGGCGCGCGACCCTGTATGAGCATCAGAAGTGGGCTCGGACGCACGCGGATCTTGATTTTCCCGATGAAGGCGAGAGCGCCAAACTTCGAGTAGCACTGGCTGAGTTTGCCAAAGATGCAGCGTCGGTAGACGAGCTGGTTCAACAGGGGATGAACTGGCTCTTCGATCGCAAACTTCTCATACCAGCAGATCGACTTCTTCGGGATTGGTCTCGCACTGCGTATGCAAGTATCGAGGACGCCGCTCTCGCGATCATTAAAACTGCGGTACCGCCGGCGCAAATGAATCAGTGCCGTGCCGCGATGTTTGAGCAGCGCGAGGACACGACAGTGCTCGAATGGTTAAAGACGCCAGTGGGCCGGCACGGACCAACAACGTTGACCGAAGCCACAGAAAAAATAGCCTACCTTAAAACGCTGGGCGCGCATGAGTGGCCGCTCGACGGCATTACCGTCGCCCGACAACGGGCGTACGCGCAGTCGCTGGCCACTCGCCCACCCTCTGCCTCGAAGCGACGCAAAGACGATACTCAATCGCTGGAGATTGTGAGTTTTTTGAGGGTGACGTTGCTGGAATTGACCGACAACACGCTCTACGTTGCTTCGCGTCGTATTAGTGATTTGGTCCGACGCGCCGCTAACAAGACGCAAACACTGCGCCTCAAATCTACGGCTCAATTTCGTGAACAACTGGTCAGCATCAAATCGATCATCCACGGGGACGATAGGACTGCGCAGCAGAAGCTCGATGCCATTGACGCGATGGTTTCGGAGGACATCGCTGCAGCAGAGGCCAGTCAGGCTTCAATGATTCGTCAAGTTCTCGTAGAAGAGCCCGTTGGAGTGCGTCCCTTACTCAAAGCCCTTTCAGGCCTTCAAATCAACGGGCACGACCAAGATAGGCACTTGCGCCAATTGCAAGCGCTGCGGCAATTGCATGAGAGTAAAACGTTCGAACTTCCAACTGACTTTGACACGTCATTCGTAGACCGACGATGGCTTCCGCTGCTTGCAAACGCAGACCGCGCCCGAGCCATGCGTGCGTTTGAGGCTTGCGCCATGCTATCGGTCAGAAAGGGGCTACGCTCTGGGCGTTTGTGGATCGATCACAGCTTCAGTTTCAAAGACCGGGAACAGATGCTGATTCCACTGGAGGAATGGAATCGAGGCCGAGTGCATTTCGCGGTGTTACTTGGGTTGCCATTGAGTGCGGACGAATATCTGAAGCCGTTGCTGGCCAATATTGAGGCAGGACTGCAAAGCGTTGCCGAAGCCAAGGAACTGGGCAAACTCGACATCGACGAGAACGGGGATCTTCACCTGCCTGCCCTGGAAGCGTTGCCGGATGAACCCGAGGCACGGCGCACGCGCGACGCTATTTCGACTGCAATCGGGGCTGTGCAACTACCAGATTTGTTGCTGCAAGCAGATGCAGACATCAATTTCAGTGAAGCGCTGCTCGGCAGAAAGGCGACAAGCGTTGATGAACTCATTGCCCTATACGGCGGGATGATTGCGCACGGCACAGAAAACGACGCCAAAGGCGTTGCTGCGATGATTCCGCAACTACAACCCAGCCAGGTCACGGCGGCCATGCGCACGCTGGAAGGACATGGTCGACTGCGGCGCGCTAATGTCCGCGTGGTCGAGTTTCAGAGAAAAATCCCAATCGCCGAACTATGGGGGCGTGGTGACAAGGCGTCTGCCGACATGATGGCGCTCGACGCATCCAGACATCTCTATAACGCACGCGTTGATCCTCGACGACGTACATTCGCCGCTGGCATTTATACCCACGTACTTGACCGCTACGGCGTTATTTACGATCAACCCATCGTGCTGAACGAGCGCCAAGGTGGCGCGGCCGTCGAGGGCGTTGAACGGCACAACCACAGTGGTGAGGATCGCGTTCGCCTCTCGTTGTTGGCGGTCGACACGCACGGCTACACCAATGCCACGATGAGCATTGCCAAGTTGCTCGGCTTCGACCTATGCCCTCAGCTGCGCAATCTCGTCGAACGCAAACTGCACTTACCTCGTGGCACAAAAATTCCTGAAGGCATCGAGCAGGTAACGGTCCAAGGCGTATCGCTCAACGCCATCGCCAAGAATTGGGATGAAATACTGCGACTGATCGCGTCGATTCGGACCGGCCGCTTGAGCCCTTCTATGGCGGTACAGCGACTGGGAAGCGCAGCGCAAGGTGACCCGATACATCGGGCGGTCGATCAGCTCGGCCGGTTGCTGAGAACCCTGTTTTTGTGTGACTATTTCAGCAACAAGGCCTTTCGGCGCGAGATTCATACGCTGCTCAACCGTGGCGAGTCGGTGCACCAACTACAACGCGCAATTTACTACGGCAAGATTGCCCATGATCGAGGTCGGCGCACCGACGAAATGAAGGCCATCTCCGGAAGTCACGCACTGCTTACTAACATTGTCATGGCATGGAATACATCACGCATGCAAAGCGTGGTGGATCGGTGGCGTAAACAGGGACAAACCGTCGATGAAGCGTGGCTACGCCGCGCTGGGCCCGTGGGGTTCGGGCACATCAATTTTCGGGGGACGTTTTCGTTTGGCGTTGGGCGGTATGCGGACGCGTTGGTGCAGCGTTCCGCGAGGCGGCTTGTCGAGAAAACGGCCTGAAGTGCCCAACTGCGGTGAGAGCGAGCGTGTCATCAATAGGGATCGATGATTTGTCTGACGCGGAACCAATCGGCCAACCTTTTGTCTTCCTGTTTCCTTGCCAGAATCGTTAGAATCCGCCCAAGCAACATCCCCCGCAAGCTCACCGGCCTTATTGATGACACGCTCGCTCCACCGTACCCTCTGCCAACTCCTGATCGGAGCGATTTTGTTCGCTCAGATGGCGGTTGCGGCCTACGCGTGCCCGAACGTGGCCGCGGCGTATGCGAACACGGTGGCAGCGATGGTCAGCGCCGAATCGATGCCCGCTGATTGCGACCAGATGGCGGGGGCACTAGACCCCGCCGCGCCCAATCTTTGTTCCGCGCACTGCCACAACCACGAAAAAAGCGCAGATCACGCCGACGCGCCTGCACTGCCCCCGGCGCTATTTGCGGCGTTGTACTGGTTAGTCACTCCTGCGCTCGCCGAACCCCTGACCCAGACACCTGAAACCAGCGTTCTCCACGCTGCGCTGCCACCGCCGCACGCGATCCTGCACTGCTGCTTTCGCATCTGATTTTCCCGACGACTTCGCGCTGACCGCCTGATTGGGGGTCTTGCCGCGTTCGTCGCGCTCGTCGTTTGACCGCATTGACGCGTCGCGGCGCAGCGCACTGGCTTCACTGCTTGTTGTCTGGATTTTTTATGTTTCACACCCTTCATCGTGTTGCGCACGGCAAAGCAGCCGTGCGTGCTTTATCGCTTTCGCTTGCCGTCTTATCGGATATCACCTTTGCTCAATCGGCACCACCCGGAGCGCTTTCACTTGAGTCTGCACTGAAGCTTGCGCAGACACGCTCCTCGCTTCTGCTCGCGCAAGACAGCTCCGCCACCGCGTCTCGCGAGATGGCCGTCTTCGCAGGTCAGTTGCCCGACCCGACGCTCAAACTCGGCATCAATAATCTGCCGGTGACCAGTTCGGATCGATTCAGTCTGTCACGCGATTTCATGACCATGCGGTCAATCGGTGTGATGCAGGAATTCACACGCAACGACAAACGAGAAGCACGCGCCGCACGCTATGAACGCGAAGCACAAGTCGCTGATGCCGGTCGAACGCTGACCATCGCCAACCTGCAACGCGAAACGGCCATGGCGTGGCTTGAACGCTATTACAGCGAACGCATGCGTGAAGTGTTGACCCAGCAGCGCGACGAAACCAAGCTGCAAATTGAGGCTGCTGACACTGCCTATCGCACCGGAAAAGGCTCTCAAGCGGACGTGTTTGCTGCACGCTCCGCCGTCGCGCAAATTGAAGACCGCATCGCGCAGGCAGACCGACAGGTACTCGCCTCCAACGTCAAGCTGACGCGCTGGATTGGGGAGGCTTCCGCACAGCGTCTAGATCGTCTGCCCGCAATGGACAAGCCCGGCGTGGAATTGACGCAACTCGACACCGTGGTCGCGCATCACCCGCAAATCGCCGTGCTCAAACGGCAGGAGGATGTGGCGCAGGCCGACGTGGCCATCGCGCAAACCAACAAGCGCCCCGACTGGAGTGCCGAGCTGATGTTCAGTCAACGTGGTTCCGCGTTCTCGAACATGATTTCGATCAACCTGTCGATTCCGCTGCAATGGGATCAGAAGAACCGACAGGATCGCGAACTCGCCGCCAAGCTGGCATTGGTCGAGCAGGCCCGTGCACAGACCGAAGAGATGACCCGGGAACACGCCGCAGACATTCGTGGCATGGTCATCGAATGGCAAAGCAACCGCGAGCGCCTGACGCGGCATGACAACTCGCTGATACCCCTCGCCAGCGAGCGCACTCGTGCTGCACTCGCTGCCTATCGCGGCGGCGCGGGCAGTTTGACCACGGTGCTAGAAGCGCGGCGCGGCGAGATTGATGCCCGCATGGAGCGCCTGCGTCTGGCGATGGATACCGCACGGCTGTGGGCGCAGCTTAATTACCTCAATCCCGAAGAACACGGCGACGCCCCTGTTGCTGCCACCGTACGGAGGACACCATGAAACTCAAGACAACGCTTTCTATCGTCGCAGCAATCGCAGTCGCCGGTGCTACCAGCTACGGCCTGTATCTGTTCGGCATGCAACGAGGCATGGGCATGGCGGGTGGCGCTGCGGAAACCTCTGCCAGCGGCGCAACTGGCACAGACACTGGCGCGCAAAGCATCGCCCAGGGTGAAGCAGCCACCAAACGCCACATTACAGCAGGCATCAAAGCCGGTGACATCGATCCCGAAACCGGCAAAAAAATCCTTTATTACCACGACCCCATGGTGCCGGGAAACAAGTTCGACAAGCCCGCCAAATCGCCGTTCATGGACATGATGCTGGTGCCGGTTTACAACGAGGGTGACACCGATCAAAGCAAAGTCACCGTCAGCTCGCGCATTCAGCAGAACCTCGGCGTGCGCACCGCCCCGGTGGTTGAAGGCATGCTCTCGCCACAAGTCTCAGCGGTGGGCAGCATCGCCTACAACGAACGCGATCAGGTGATCGTGCAGGCGCGTGCTACGGGTTACGTCGAGCGCCTGCATGTGCGCGCCACGCTGGATCGCGTGGCGAAGGGTCAAGCGCTGGCCGACCTCTACGTGCCAGACTGGATCGCGGCGCAGGAGGAGTTTCTCTCGGTGCGTCGCATGCAGGGCACCGAACTGGCGTCCCTCGTGGATGGCGCTCGCCAGCGTATGCGGCAGGTGGGCATGAGCGACGCGCAAATTCGCCTCATGGAAACCACAGGTACGACGCAACCCCGCGTCACCTTGACGTCGCCGCAAAACGGCGTAGTAGTCGAACTGCTCGCACGCGAAGGCATGACCGTGATGTCAGGCGCAACACTTTTCCGCATCAATGGTTTGGGCACTGTTTGGGCCAATGCCGAAGTGCCGGAGACGCAGGCGGCATTGCTGCGCCCCGGTGCGAAGGTGTCTGCCAAGAGCCCTGCTGTTCCGGGCACGACCTTCGAGGGCAAGGTGCAGGCGATCCTGCCCGAGGTCAACGCGGCGACGCGCACGATCAAAGCCCGACTCGAACTCGCCAATCCTGGCGCGCGCCTGGTTCCCGGCATGTTCGTCACCATGCAACTCACCGATAACCGCGCCGAGAAATCGCTATTGATCCCGACCGAAGCCGTGATCCAAACCGGCAAACGATCAGTAGTAATGGTGGCCGAAGACAACGGCAAGTTCAGCCCTGTCGAAGTCGAAGCGGGCATCGAAAGCGACAACCGGACCGAGATCAAGCGCGGCCTGAAACTCGGTCAGCGCGTTGTCGTGTCATCGCAATTCCTGATTGATTCGGAAGCGAGCTTGAAGGGCGTTGAAGCGCGCCTCAACGACGCACCGAAGCCAAGCGCTGCAAACACAGCAAAACGGCATCAGGGAGAAGCGAAGGTCGAGGCGATTACCCGCGATGCCATCACGCTGTCGCACGACCCGATTCCGTCGATCAAGTGGCCGTCGATGACGATGGATTTCAAGCCACCGGAGAAGGGGTTGCCGCGCAACGTGCAGGCGGGGGATCGCGTGACATTCGAGTTCTATGAGGCGGCAGAAGGGATACCTCAAATCACGATCATCACGCCGATGGCTTCCGAAGCGAAAGCCTCCTCCAAAGCCGGAACGAAACCATGATCGCCAAGCTCATCCGCTGGTCAATCGTCAATCGCTTTCTGGTGCTGCTTGCCACGTTGATGGTCAGCGCCTGGGGTGTGTACTCGGTACTTAAAACGCCGCTCGATGCGCTGCCCGATCTGTCCGACGTGCAGGTGATCATCCGCACCACGTTTCCCGGTCAGGCACCGCGCATTGTCGAGAATCAGATTACCTATCCGCTGACCACGACCATGCTGTCGGTGCCCGGTGCCAAGACGGTGCGCGGCTATTCGTTCTTTGGCGATTCGTTCGTTTACGTGCTGTTTGAGGATGGCACCGACTTGTACTGGGCGCGATCCCGTGTGCTGGAATATCTCAATCAGGTGCAGTCGCGCCTGCCGCCGTCGGCCAAGGCCACACTCGGGCCTGACGCAACCGGCGTCGGCTGGATTTATCAGTATTCGCTGGTGGATCGCACGGGAACGCAGGACGCGTCGCAACTGCGCGCCTTGCAGGACTGGTTTCTCAAATACGAATTGAAGACGGTGCCCAATGTAGCGGAAGTCGCCGCAGTCGGCGGCATGGTCCGGCAATACCAGGTCGTACTCGATCCGGACAAGCTGGCGGCGTACGGCATCTCGCACACCAAAGTGGTCAGCGCGATTCAGCGCGCCAATCAGGAGGCCGGTGGCTCGGTGCTTGAACTCGGCGAGGCCGAATACATGGTGCGCGCGTCGGGCTATCTGCAATCGCTCGACGACTTCCGCAAAGTGCCTTTAACGACTAACGACGCCGGTGTCTCCGTACGCCTTGGCGATGTCGCTCGTGTGCAGGTGGGGCCGGAAATGCGCCGTGGCATTGGTGAGCTGGATGGTGAAGGCGAAGCGACGGGCGGCGTGATCGTGATGCGCTCGGGCAAGAACGCGGTGGAGACCATTGCTGCGGTCAAAGCGAAGTTGCGCGAGTTGCAGGCGGGGCTGCCGAAGGGCGTCGAGGTGACTCACCGCGACGTGCTCACCCTGCTCGATGCTGCGTCGGCCGACTTCGATTTCGGTTCCGGCGACGTATGGACGATGTTCCATTCCTACGCATTCGACTTCTCG
>JAKPSO010000067.1 GCA_029571495.1 Pseudomonadota bacterium | reverse complement strand
CAAAATGAAAGCCCTCAAATTTCTCACTCGCACCCGAAACGGCCGCAGCTTTGACTGGACCGATTGGCTCTCCTACGCGTACCTCGCGATGGGCCTCTTCCTTATGTTCGGGCCCGTGCTTTGGCTAGTCCTGTCATCGTTCAAAACAGAAGCGGCTCTGAACGAGTTTCCGCCGTCGCTGTTGCCGTACGGCCAAAAGTCGGTCTCAGTGCCGGGCGAAGAAAAGATGAAGCCGGTGTTTCGCGCTGCGCTTCCCGATGGCAGCATCAAAGAACTCGCGGAACTTCGCCGCATCGGTCTGACGTCTACGCTGGTCGATCCCGCACGGCCCGACGACTATGTACGTGTGAACGTGAAAGACCGTGAGCCGGTGCGTGAATTCAAACTCGCCACCGAAAATTACACTGACCTCGGCGGCAAGATCAGCTTCGGAGCGTACCTGTGGAATTCCGTATTCATCACAGTGGTCGCTACGATCCTAACGCTGCTCTTCAATTCAATGGCGGCCTTTGCACTGTCTAAATACAAATTCACCGGCCGCACCGGAGTGTTCCTGTTGATCTTGGGCACGTTGATGGTGCCGCCGGCAATTGTGCTCGTGCCCAACTTCTTGTTGATCTCAGAAATGGGCATGCTCAACAGTCTGTGGGGCGTGATCTGGCCCGCGATTGCCACGCCCACAGGCGTCTTTTTATTGCGTCAATACATGTTGACGATTCCCGACGAGCTCCTCGAAGCGGCGCGGATGGACCACGCGAGCGAATGGCAAATTTATTGGCGCATAGTGTTGCCGCTCGCCGCACCGGCCCTCGCGGTGCTGGCAATCTTTTCCGTGATGTGGCGCTGGAACGATTTCCTGTGGCCGTTGATCGTGCTCTCGAAGAACGAGAAATTTACGTTGCAGCTCGCGCTCAACGCGTTCCAAGGCGATCTAGTCACGCAGTGGAATTATTTGCTTGCGATGACGGTGATCACGCTGCTGCCCATCACCATCGTATTCGCCTTTCTTCAGAAATACATCACGCAAGGGATTGCGTCGGCAGGGGTCAAATAATGGCATCGCTCCAACTCAAAAACGTCATCAAAGACTTCGGCTCAACGCGCGTGATTCGGGGTGTTGACCTCGAAGTCAAAGACGGTGAATTCGTGGTCTTCGTCGGACCATCCGGATGCGGCAAGTCCACGCTATTACGAATGATCTGCGGCCTTGAAGACATCTCATCGGGCGATCTCATCATCGACGGCGCACGCGCGAATGACATCCGCGCGGCGGATCGTGGATTGGCGATGGTGTTTCAGTCTTACGCGCTGTACCCTCACATGACGGTGTACCAGAACATGGCGTTCGGCCTCGAGAACACGGGTGTCGCGAAAGACGTGATCAAGAGCAAAGTGGATGCTGCGGCGAAGCTCTTGCGCCTAGACGCGCTCCTCGACCGCAAACCCACGCAACTCTCAGGTGGGCAACGACAGCGCGTCGCAATCGGCCGTTCGATTGTCCGCGAGCCGAAGATTTTCTTGTTCGACGAACCGCTGTCAAATCTGGACGCAGAGCTTCGTGTGTCGATGCGCGGTGAAATCACGGGGCTGCATCGCCGCCTCGGTGCCACGATGATCTACGTGACTCACGATCAAGTCGAAGCCATGACCATGGCCGACAAGATCGTCGTGCTACGGGCGGGGCAAATCGAGCAAATCGGCACGCCACTCGATTTGTACAACCGACCGGACAACAAGTTTGTCGCCGGGTTTATTGGTTCGCCGCAAATGAATTTCGTGCCGGTCACGACGGGTGTCGGGGACACCATCGTCACCGAATACGGCGCATCTTTCGCTCTACGGACGGAACGAAAATTGCCTGCCGGAACGGCGCTCACCTTTGGCGTCCGCCCGGAACACCTGACCCTAGAAAAACACGAAACGTCCCTCGCTTTGCCAATTACGATCACCGGTGTCGAGCAACTCGGCGGGCACTCGCTGCTCTACGGCACACTGCCCAACGACGGACCACGCATCACGGCGCATGTCGCTGGGCAAGTCAACACAAAGATTGGCGAGAGCGCTACGGTGTACGCGCCACCGACCGCGTGCCACCTGTTCGAGAGCGACGACGCAGCGAAGGCAGTGCGCTGATGACGCCGCTACGGGTTGCGTCCCTGCTTCAGCACAGTAATAGCTGCGTTGACGTTTCATTCACAAGCGGCTGGCGCTGCCGCATCATCCTCGTCACAGAGAGCATTGGTCGCGTGTTGTTCACGCCGCCTGACGGTTTGCGCGAGCCGCGTACATGGGCGATTGCCCCAAATGGCTGCGTCGATGCCCGCGACACCGACGGGAAGCTACGCGCGGAGCTTTTTCCAAACGGCGTCGGCACGGTCACCAAGAGCGCCGATGAGCGATCAATTCGCATTGCGAGCGACGCGTTGCGCGTGGATGTTCGCCTAGAGCCATTTGGTCTTGCATGGGAGCAGTTTGACGGCAAGCAGTGGTTGGTTTGCTGCCACGACCGACCGAGCTACGGCTATGCGGCGGAAAAACGAAGCGGACAAATCAACCACTGGCAAGCCCGCGATCAGCACGATCAGTACTTCGGTCTTGGTGACAAAACCGGCCCTTTGAACAAAGCGGGGCGACGCTTCCGAACGCGGCAACTCGACGCACTGGGTTACAACGGTGAAACCAGCGATCCGCTCTACAAACACTGGCCGTTTTTTCTCGGACGACGCGCCGACACCGGCAGCACTTACGGCATTTACTACGACACGCTCGCCGAATGCACGTTCGATTTCGGGCAGGAGTTCGACAACTACCACGACTTCTATCGCGCCACCGAAATCGCAGACGGTGATCTTGATTACTACGTGATTGCTGGCCCCGACGCTGCCACGGCGCTCGCGCGTTACATGCGGTTGATCGGCGGCACCGCGATGCCGCCTCGCTGGAGCTTGGGTTACGCCAACACCGCTATGGCGCTCGCGGATTTTCCGGATGCACAAGCGCAGATCCGCAAGTTTCTTGCACTCGCCGAACGCGAC
>JAKPSO010000054.1 GCA_029571495.1 Pseudomonadota bacterium | reverse complement strand
TAACCTCCGCCCTCGACATCGACGGTGACGGCAAGATATTGCCCACCACGGACGGCGTCCTCTATGCACGATGGGCGCAAGGCATTCGCGGTGCTGCATTGGTCGCGAACGCGACCGCGCCCGTAGCGCTGCGCACCACTGCGAATGCTGTGTCGAACTATCTCACCCGGTTGCAGTCAAGTGCAGGCCCGGGCACCACCATCACACGCGTCACCACGCATATGCCGATTGGTACGGACGTGAAACTCTCGCCTCGCGCCCGCGTTACGCCCGACGGCCAGCGCGTCGTCTACGTGGACGATCACGAAAACCCTGGCCAAGATCAGCTGTGGAGTTACAACACGGTCAGCGGGATCACGCTCAAACTTTCGAACAACACGACGGGCAACTCGATCACGGATCTCGATATCTCCGGCGACGGCTTCAACGTCGTCTACTTGCAAGGTACGACTTTGTGGAGCGCGTCCACCGCCACGGCCGGCAACGCGGTTCAAATTTCAACGCCAGTCATCGACGTCGGTACCTTCAAATTCAAAGGCAACAATCAAGTGCTCTTTGACGGGCGTACGGCCGCCGGCACGCCGCGCAATCTTTGGTACGTGTCCATCACCGCAGCGCAAGCGCCGGTCGATGTGTCCGGCATGACCGTGGGCAGCACACGAGCGGTCGTCGAGTACGCGCTCTCGGCCGACGAAAGCTATGTCGTCTACCGCGCCGACGCCGACACGCCGGGTCAAAACGAACTCTATCGTTACACGTTTTCGCCCCCCAGCCGCGTCAAACTCTCGACCGCGCTACAAGCCAACGGCAACGTCACCGCCTTCGCCATGGGTACCGGCGCTGGCGCGAAGGTCGCGTATCGCGCCGACTATGCTGTTGACGAGCGCTTTGAGTTGCTATCGGTTGCCGCAACGGGCGGCGCCTCTACCCTTATTTCGGGTTCGCCGGTTACGGGACGAACCGCTTACGCGCCAAACTTGGTACCGACAAGCAACCGCGTCGTCTTCCGCTCAAACCGCGATGACGCCAACAAGACCGAGCTGTTTGCGGTACCCATCGACGGCTCATCGGCTCCGCACAAGCTCGCAGCGATTCTTGCCGCAACTGGCTCGGTCGACGCGGGCGTCGAGATCACAGGAAACGGCAATCACGCAGTTTTCATCGCCGATCGAGACGTGACAGGCCGCAAGGAGCTCTACTCCGTCAATTTGGCGACCGACGTTGTGACCAAGCTATCCGGGACAACCGTCGCCGGAGGTAACACGACGAAATTTTTGTTGAACCTAAGCGGTACGCGCGTCGTCTTTCGCGCGGATCGCGAAACGGACGAAACCTACGAGCTATGGAGCGCCGATGTCGCCACAGGTGGCACACCAGTCAAGCTCTCGGGCCCCATGGCTGCGGGCGGCAACGTGTTGCCGGACTTTGAGATTGACAGCAGCAGTCCTACGGTTCGGGCGTACTTCCGCGCCGATTCGCTCACGCCAGGACAGATTGAACTCTGGTCTGCGCCACACACAGGTGGTGCACCGCTGCGCCTCTCCGGCAGTATGGTCGCAAACAGCAACGTCTCGTACTTCGTGAGAAGCGAAACTCCTGCGCGCATCATCTTCCGCGCTGATCGCGAATCGCCGGACGTGCACGAACTGTGGCAAGCGCAGCCTGACGTCGGCGATCTCGCGCTCGACATCGATGGCGACGATGTGATCGATCCCGCCACCGATGGCGTGCTCCTGGCGCGTTGGCTGCTCGGCTTCCGCGGTGCCGCGCTAGTCAACCAAGCCGTCAGCACGTCGCCCAGCGCGCGCCGCACCAGCGCGGCGAATATCGAAGACTACCTAGTCCTCCTCACTCGGATGTCATCGCAGTAGGAGCGCCAACAGCTTTTTCCTTCTAACGACCATGCAGTGGTCGTTTCGTGCACTTTTTTGTATCTTGTCGACATTGACAAAAAACGACCTGCATCCACGATTAAGCAGTCTTTAGTCGGAAAAAGCTATACAGCCGATCGCGTTGTGCCGCCAGACGGATGCAAGCAAACGTAACAGCCAGCGTGCGGTGTCTGAATTTCGCGATTGGCCGCGTAAAGCTTGGTAAGCCCCCGCCGTTTTCTTGCTCATTTGCGCGGGGCGCTCTTTCTTCTCATCGTCCTCGCTTTCACCGTCGTCTTAAGGAGTCCCCATGAAATCAAC
This sequence comes from Pseudomonadota bacterium, assembly GCA_029571495.1. Classification (GTDB taxonomy): domain Bacteria; phylum Pseudomonadota; class Gammaproteobacteria; order Burkholderiales; family Casimicrobiaceae; genus Casimicrobium. Next base: position 832 of record JAKPSO010000054.1, on the reverse strand, counting down.
GCGCCTCACGTCTATCCTTGCCGCGCTTCTTGGCGTCGGCTTGCCCGCACTAAGCTACGCCGGATGCGATGCATCGTGCCCCGCTGGCAAGTGCCGCTACGAAGCGGCGGGAAATTACTTCTATTGCACAGCGGTGCGCGGACGGGCACCCGTGGGTCCCGGCGTACTCAGCCCGCGCGATTCGCAGACGGGCGTCGTTAACCAATCGCAGGCTTCCACCGCTCGCACGGCAAATCCCAACCGCAGCCCCGTCGCCGCTGGTAACCAAAATATTCGCCTGCACAATCCAAACGAAATGGCGCGGCCGAAACCCAATCCCTGCCTGCGTCCTAACCAGGTTTACGTCAACGGCCAGTGCGTCCCACGCAAGGGGCAGTGACCGCCTGAACTCGAGTCTCTTTTCTTTGCGAACCCACAACCTCCCCTATCGAATCATGAACACAACACTTCTCCGCACCATAGCATTCGGCATCGCGACCGCTGTCGCGGTAAGCAGCGCGCTCGCCGCCAGCAAGAGCAGCAGCAGCAGCAGTTCCAGCCGATCAAGCAGCGCCAGTTCGTCTAGCAGCAGCAAGAGCTACAGCAGTTCAGGTCGCCAAACGAGTAAGTCCACCACCAGCGGCAACGTGACAAAGCACACCAGCACCAGCGGACGTTCGCTGGGCAAATCCACGACCAGCGGCAACACAACGCGGCACGTCAACGCGTCGGGGAAGACCATCGGCAAGTCCGTGCGTTCCGGCAACACGACAAAAACCTATGACGCGTCTGGCAAATTAGTCGGCAAATCCACGACGAGCGGCAACACCACCACGCACCGAGATACCTCGGG
>JAKPSO010000038.1 GCA_029571495.1 Pseudomonadota bacterium | reverse complement strand
GTCGCTACGAACCCGAACTGACCGAGTCGTTTCAACTCGGCGCGGTAACGCTGTCGCAGCATTTTTTTCCGGGCGGCACGGTCACCGCGGGCGCGTTTCGCAAGGCCGAAGTCTTTGTGCGGTCTCGACTCGAAGTGCTGCAAGCGCGCTACAAACAAGGATGGGACGTCGCGTACGGTTCGTCTGGCACGATCCGTGCGATCTACGAGATCATCACCGAGAACGGCTTCGGGCACAGCATCACGGTCGAAGCCATGCTGCGTCTCAAGAGCGTCCTGATCGACGCCGGCCAGATGAGCCGCATCGAGCTCGCTGCGCTGAAGTCCACCCGAGCGCCGGTGCTGCCGGGCGGGCTCGCGATCCTGCTCGGTCTCATGCAAGAACTCAATGTGGCGACGATGGCGCCGTCCGAGGGCGCGCTTCGGCTCGGCGTGGTCTACGACATGCTGCATCGCAGCGACGCGCCAACAAGCGATGACCCGCGCACGATCACAGTGTCGCGATTGCAGCGCCGGTACGGCGTTGATCTGGAACAAGCACAGCGCGTGAATTCCCTTGCACAAACTTTCTGGAAACGCGTGGGTGGTGGCGACAACGCGTCTCCGGACGCGCTTCTCGCGTGGGCTGCGGCGATCCACGAGATCGGCATGGCAATCGCGCACGAGGACTATCACCGCCACTCGGCGTACGTGATCGAACACTCGGATATTTACGGCTTCTCAGAGCAAGAGCGGGAAGCGCTAGCGCTGCTCGTGCTCGGACATACCGGTTCGCTGAAAAAACTCAATCGCGAAGCGCTCTCGCGCAAACAAATCGGGCGCCTCGTGTGCATCCGAATGGCAGCACTCTTCTGTCACGGTCGCGTTGAGCATGCGCCCGTCGCCACGCTTACCGCGATCAGCGACGCCTACGAATTACGAGTCAGCGCTGCGTGGCTCGCGGGATATCCGCTCACCGCCTTTTTGCTCGAGGAAGAAGTCGGGCGGTGGTCGAAATTTGGGGTATCGGTCGCCTTGGACGTTCGCTGATCCGGAAAAAAAAGGACCCGCAACTCGTTCGAGGCGGGTCAACGAGAGATTTCAGGATATGGAGGCGGAGTATCGCGCGCGTTTGCGCAATGCTCCGCTCCTTCGCGTCAACGAAGGATGTTGCCTCGCGGTGCCGTAAGTAACGATTCGTACGCAGTGCACTGAAAAACAGACGCTTGCCACGAGGGGAATAGTAGGCTGGTCTCATGACACGCCCGTGACGAGTTCGTCAATCGTTGTCATCAACTTGCATTGATTTCGTCACGCGTTTGTCATCGCGAATTCCTACATTGGCTTCGTCTTCAAAAGGAGCCGCACTCATGACAACCATTGCGATGACCTCTAGCGCCTCACTGGCGCACCCGGCCACTAGCTTGCCAGTAGCGAGTAAAGCATCGGAACCGCAACTCAGCGTTCGTTTGGCCACTTGCAGCGCTGATGTCGTGGCGGCGCAGCGACTTCGCTACAAAGTGTTTTGTGAAGAGATGGGCGCTGACTTGCACCGTCACGATGGGCGCGACGTCGATATGTTCGACGACGCGTGCGAGCACCTCATCGTGACCGACGACAACCTCGGAAAGGTCGTCGGCACGTATCGCATCCTTCCGCCTTGGGGCGCGCGTGCAGTAAAGACGATGTATTGCGAGAGCGAATTTCGCATTGACAGCCTCAAACCCATTGCCCACGAGATATTTGAAGTCGGGCGCGCCTGCATCCATCCAGCGTACCGAAATAGCGGTGCCTTGGCGCGACTGTGGAGCGGTCTGGGTGCGTACGTTCGCGACCACAACGTTAAGTACCTCGCCGGTTGCGCCAGCGTACCGCTCGACAGCGGATCACTGAACCTCGGCGCGCTGCGCGCTGAACTCATGGCGAAGCACCTGGCGCCGATGGACTTTCGCGTTGACCCGATTCGCGGACTGCAATCCTTGGGCGATCCAATGGGCGCGAAGCCCGCTACACCACCGCTCTTGAAGGGCTATCTGCGTTTGGGCGCATGGGTGTGTGGTGAGCCGGCATGGGACCCCGACTTCGATAGCGCAGACTTCCTGGTCCTGCTACCGATTGAACGCATGGCGCCACGCTACGCGCAACACTTTTTGGGCGCGCGCACCGAACAGTAGCGCGAGGTCAAACGGACCCGCCATCTAGGTGCGACGGGTCTTTCGAACGGCAAATCCAAGCGCGACGAGAGTGAATGCGGCGACGATTGCCACGACGATCCAAAATCCGTAGGCATGTTGCGCCAACGGAACACCACCGACGTTCATGCCTAGAAGACCGGCGATGATGTTTATCGGCAGCGCAAGGACCGTCACGATGGTCAACGTAAACAGGCTGCGGTTGTTCTCCTCGCTAGCGCGGGCGGCGATTTCTTCCTGCAACAATTTGATGCGCTCCCGCAGCGTCGACATGTCTCGCAACACGACGGAGAATTCTTCGGTGGATTCGCGCAGTGCCTGTACGTCGTGCGCCGGCATCCATCGCGTCGGGTTCTGTAGTAACCGGAACAGCGCGCTCGGCTCCGGTGCCAATACGCGCTGCAAACGCACCAACAATCGCCGCAGCGTTCCCAGTTTCGCGCGCTGCGTCGGACTCGGTTGCCCCTTGAGGAGACCATCTTCAACCTCATCGACGCGAGATGTGACGCGACGAACCACATCAACCAACACGTCAGCCTGCGCGTGCAAAAGATCAGTCAGCAGTGCGACGGTCGAGTCGACCCGCTCGCCACGCTTCACTGCGGTTCTCAGCTGATCAACGCTGCGCAATGGGCTGCGTCGAGCGGTGACGACCAAGTCGCGGCGTGCACAGATCCACAGCGCGGCCAACTCCGATGGTTCAAAATCGAAGTCGAATCGGATGTCGTTGAAAACCGCGATCAACGCTTCTCCCTCTCGTTCGATACGCGACGAATGCAAGCCCTCGGCGACAGTTTCATAAAACTCGGCGGGCAAACGCAAGTTGGCCTTCATCCACGGCTCGGCGTTCGCATGCGCAAGTGAGAAGTGCAACCAGACGAAATCGCGGGTGTTGGCTGACTCGTGGGTCGCATCGCCCGCCGAAGATTGGTTCAACCAACCGGCAGCGGCGGACGAACTCATCGGCTGCGGCGGCGCGTTGGCGGTGAAGACGTAGCCGCAAATGAGCCCAGCATCGTCCGGGCCGAAATTGGTTAAATGTGTATTCATCAAGTCCGCCGTTGGGTGACTTGAAAGCGTAACGTGGATGTGTTTCAACTTGATTGCGATCACTCATCCGCAACCCATCGTGGCAGCAAACGCGGGCTAGATTGCAAAGCCTCCCGCGTCATACTCCGCCGCGTACGCGTTCCACGCCGCAAGATTCTGCGCGGCACAGCCTTCTGCCGCTGTGATGAGTGCGTTGCGCCAGCCCTTCGAATTCGCCGAGAACGCCACGAGCGCGTCGGCCGAAGCCGCGCCCTGCTGCCCCGAGCTTCGTAACTGTGACCACGCGACGATTTGCCCCATCTGGGCAACCACCTCGCGAACGTCCGCGAACTTCACCTTGTTCCCATCGAGTACCACTCGGTCCTCACTGGGCTGCAAGCCACGCAGCACGTAAGACCGGCGCGATTCGTCGATTGCCGCGAGAAAGGCCATTGGCACCGCCTGCATTCGTGTCTGTAGGGCGACAACACGCTTTGCCTCGCTGTCCCATTGCGGTTGCTGCGCTTGTACATGCGGGCTTAACGCGGAAGCCGTAGAAGCTTTGATGTCTAACAGGTAGTTCCGGTCCGACGAGCCCTTTCCTTCGACCAAGACCACGTAGCGCTCCACGCCGAGGCTGCCGACCCCGGCGATTCGACGCGCGACATCCAATACTTCAAAAAAGCCTTTGTCGTCCTGCTTTGCGGCATAAGACCGCACCAATTTTTCGACTGCTTTGTGCGTTTTGGCATCTACGGGCAACGCGCGTTCGCCATCGCAACGGATGACTCGGCGCTTCTTAACAACATCTGTGAACTTGTCGAGATGATCGCTTCGGTTTCGACTTCCCAAATCGTCAAGCAGCGTGTGGATCAATCCGTGCGCGGTGTCACGCTCGACCCAATAGGGCTTGCTACTACCTAGCGCAGCCACGTACGACGCGAGAAAAGTCTCGCACAATGTAATCGCCTTCCCGCGCCCAACATCAAGCGTCTCTTTAGCCGCAAAGACGCTCGTCAAGAAGCGAACCAAGTCCCAAGTAACTGGCGCGAGAATGGCTTCGTCGAAATCGTTGATGTCAAAGTATGTGAGGCGATTGTTGCCCTTGTAGCTGCCGAAATTTTCCAGATGCAGATCACCGCAAATCCAGCCGGTCGGCGCATTGGACGGCAACGCACCGACGGCCAACTGATCGTAAAAGAGGTGACAAGTACCGCGCAAAAAGACGTACGGATTCGCACGCATCTTTTGGTACTTCAACGTCAGCCGTTCTGGGTCGCGTGATTCATTGAATCGACGGATGACTTCAGCGACGTCTTGCATTTGTTTCTTCCGGTTGTCTCGGCCGCTCTTGCACGTCAGCAACTGTGCCGACGATGGCGAGCCTAGTTCGACTCGCACGCGCACGTGCTTATCGCCTTCAAATTTGTGGAGCGGATATGGTGCAACCACATTTGAACGGCTATCAGGACGATGGCCGCGGTCACGAGGTTGTGGCATCGCGTCGGTCCGTCTACGCATACGATTAGGCTTCAAACTATAACAGTAATACAATATTACTGTTATTATTTTTTGATCTTTTTTTGTTATGCCGACCAAACCAACCATCAAAGCTCCGCGTTCTACGGCCACAGCCAAAGTTCAATCATCAAGCGCAAAGCGCTCGACAAAAACCGTAGTCAAGGCCCCCGCCAAGAAGCCGACTGCCGCAGCCAAACCGGAAAAAATCACGCCATCTAAATCGCCTAAGGTCGTACGCGACAGTTTCACCATGACGGCCGAAGATCATGACTTACTGAAAGGCTTCAAGAAGGAAGCTGCAGCCTCTGGTCGCGACAACACCAAGAAGAGCGAAGTCATCCGCGCGGCGTTACAGCAATTTGCAACGCTCTCGCTGACCGCGCGGCTGGCCGCTATTCATGCCGTGGCAGCGGTCAAGATTGGCCGCCCGAAGCACAAGAAGTAGGCCCGGCACGTACTAGCGACACGGCGCACGACGTGGGCTGTGTCGCAGCGTATCAACCCAAGCGTGGCAACCCCGTGAGGTAACCGACTGATGCCCCGAAGCGATCTTTATAGTTTGTGCGAATGAGCGGATCGAGTACCGGTTTCACGATGTCATGCAATGGTGACTCCCAATCGCCCGCATGTTGAAAATTGCTGGTGATGTACATCCATCCGTTGATGTCGTCGGCCGCGTGCAGGCCGGTCGATTCTGCGCCTGCGGGGCAGGAAAGCAAGCGCGTCAGCGTCTTGCTGTCGACGTTGTACGCCCACAGGAAGTTGTTCACGTGAGTGTCGCTGTCTTCACCGATGAAGAGCGTGCGCAATTTCTCTGAGAACTTTAGATTGTCTGGCGTCGCGATCTTGTCGGGGTTGGCGAAGTTACCGAGCGCGTCTTGTTTCGACTTTGCCTTGCCGCCAAAGTCTTCGCTGATCAACGCGGGAATTGCGGCCATATCTACAGGCACCCATTCGCTGTCGATTGCGGCGCCGGAGCTGTCCACTTGGCCCGAGCGCAGGTTCTGCGCGTACACCGCGCCTGAGTACGGACCTTCGACCCTGATGTCGCCCGAACCGTTGAGCATGGAAGATTCGATCCGGGACATCGCGACATAGGCCACTTTATCCTTTGCGTTGACTGTCGTACCTTCCCACTTTGTAAAACCCATGCTTCCGCCCATCAGCGCGGCATAGCGGTGCGTTTCAAGAAACGCGGCGGCTTTGTTCATGCCCGGCTTCAGCTTTATCCAGTTGAATTTGCCTGCGTACGGAATTTTTGTGTGCGGCAGTTTTGCAGTGAGCGTGCCGGATGGATCGGTGGTTTGCACATCCATGATGTCGGTCGCCTGCAATCCGCCATCGATCAGTGCTTCAATTTCCGCGCTAGCGGCGCTGCCCAATTTGATCCACGAGAGCGTCGCGCTGCCGGGACCGACACCCGACGTCTGGTTCCATTTCGCGACGTAGAGAGTGCCGCTCGACAGATCGCGCGCCCGATCGGCGATGAACATGAATGCCCCACCATTGGTGGCGTCATCGCCCATGAGCACGGTGCGTTCGTCGGGCATGACTTGCACCAGTTCATGGGATAGCCGACCCATGCAATAGTGCTTCTTTACGCTTCCGGAACCATCGGAATTGACGGTGACTTCTGGCACGTGCCCGTAGTGATAAGGATTCGCCGTTGTTTCGCCGCCGTAGAGACTCTTGCTGAACGCTGCGAACGGCGCATTAGACGAAATCGCGAACGCATCCGGTTCGTATTCTTCGCTCGACAAATGGGTGTTCCACGGCGACAAGCTCGCGCCACACGTGATCCACAAGCCGTGGACGCCGGACGTGTCAACATTGTGATACTTCACAAGCGACAACGCGCCGGTTGCTGGATTTTGATCTAGCGTAAGCACAGCAATGGGCGACGGCAGTCTGCTGTACGTCTTTGTAAGGCTTTGGTCACGCGTGGTGTATTCAAACTGAACGACAGCGAACACCGTATTTCCTTGAACGCCCGGAACGGATGCATGCTCCAACTTCAACAATGACATTCCGTCCGGGCAATCGGAGAAAAATTGCCTAGCTCGTGTGGGAACCGAGAGGTCCACAATGGGTTGGTTTTTTATGTCGTAGTAGCCACCCGCCAGCGTCAGCCCGCCGTTGCCGTCGGGAACCCTATCGCCGGTCGTGAAAAACGATTGATATGCAAGGCCAAAGTTGGCGCGACTGTTATCGCTGTAGTGCACTGACATCGCGGACTCGACGCCCATGGTCGCCATCGCGGCCTTGTTCGCCAAACTCGGCGCGGCCATGCCGGTGAAACTCACGGCCTGAACCACGCGCTGCGCAGGCTTTGCCGCGGTCGCGCGGGCCGCCAACAGCGCAGAGGATAAGGTGCCCATTGCTAGTGGGAGCATGGGGAGGGAGGCGATTGCGCCGAGCGCGCGACGGCGCTCCGCATCGTGTTTCTGATTCATCTTGAGTAGCTCCGGGAAATGTAGATCGCCACGGGATCACCGAGTCGAACGAACGGCGCGGCGAACCGCGTATGTGCGGTCGATACTAGGGAGCAAAGATGAAGTGGCTGTGACAGTCGACGCGCTACAGCGAGGACGTTGTCACAATAGTTCTGGGGTCGACACCGCGCGAAGAACGACGTGTGCGTTTTCGCCTTCGCCCTTGGATTGCAACCACCATGCCGCGCCTTTTCGGACGGTCATGGGTGCCAACGCACCGTTGAGCAACCAGTGAATGCACTCGCCGATCCACGGTTGATGGCCAATTACGACGACGGGTTCGCTGTGCGCGCCCCAACCAACGGCGGCTAAAACCTGTTGTGGCGAAGCGTCGGGGTTGAGGTCGCTGAGTGTCTTGAACTTCCTTGGCAGGCACCGCGCTGTCTGCTGCGCACGGCGCGCTTCGCTGGCGAAGACTTTGCAATGCTGCGGCAAATTGCGATCCAACCAGAACGCAACGCGCTCCGCCTGCCGCTGTCCCTTTACGGTGAGTTTGCGGTCGAGGTCGTTTTGATCGTCACCGACTTCAAGCGCCTCGGCATGCCGCCAAAAAATTATTTCGCTCATGAAGCGTCGCTATCCGCCAAATTTCCCAACTTGGTCGCCAACGTGGTTTGAGCGATGCTAGGCGTCTGTCCCGTCTTGGGCCGCTGCAACCGATAAGCTCCATTGCTCTGCAAAACCCACGCCTGAGCATTGTCGCGAAGCGCGACGTGCAATCCCTCGTCAATCACACGCGCACGCAGCCCGCCGTCGAGAATCGGCGTCGCTACTTCGACGCGGCGATCCAAATTTCGACTCATCCAATCGGCGCTCGAAATATAGACGTTAGGTTTGCCACCATTCTCGAAATAGTAAATGCGACTGTGTTCAAGGAAGCGTCCAACGATCGAACGCACGTGAATGTTCTTGGTGTTTCCATCGACATCTGGGCGCAGGCAACAGGCCCCGCGCACGATAAGATGAATTTGAACCCCCGCGTTCGATGCCTCGCACAGCGAAGCCATCACATCTTCGTCAGTGAGTGCGTTCATTTTCGCCATGATGACGCCAAGTTTGCCCGCCATCGCGTTGAGCGTTTCTGTGCGAATCGCCGCCAGCAGATTGTTCTTCATCGTATGCGGCGCCCACCACAGATGTTTTAGTCGCGGCGGCTGCGACAGGCTCGTGAGGTGATGAAAAATCGCCGCGACGTCGCGTCCAATTTCTGCGTTGGCGGTCAGCAGCCCGAAGTCCGTGTAGAAGCGCGCAGTCGACGGGTTGTAGTTGCCCGTGCCGATGTGCGTGTATGACCGAATAGCGTTACCTTCTTTGCGCAGGACGAGCAACATTTTTGCGTGCGTTTTGAGGCCAACGAGTCCGTACACAACATGCGCACCGGCCTGTTCCAACTTGTCTGCCCAGTTGATGTTGGTTTCTTCGTCAAAGCGCGCTTTGAGTTCGAGCACCACGGTCACTTCTTTACCGCGTCGCACGGCTTCGATCAGCAAGTCCATGAGCTCGGACTTCGTTCCCGTTCTGTAAATCGTTTGCTTGATCGCGATGACCGTCGGGTCTTCGACCGCACAACGCAGAAACTGCACGACCGGCGCGAACGATTGATAGGGATGGTGCAGAAGAACGTCGCGCTTCTTCAAGTTCGCGAACAGCCGATCATCCGTGACCTCGGGCAACGACGGTCCCGGAGTGAACGTTTTAAAGCGCAGCTCCGGGTGGGCCACCGCGTCGGGGATTGCTTGAAGTCTTGCGAGATTTACGGGGCCGTTGACGCGAAACACTTCGTACGGCTCAAGATCGAAGTGCTCCACGAGCAGCGTGTGAATCGCATCACTGCAATCGGCGTTGATTTCGAGTCGAACCGCAGGACCAAACGGGCGGCGTCGCAGTTCGCCGGCAAGCGCATGGCGCAAGTTGGTCATCTCTTGTTCGTCCACCCACAAGTCGCTGTCGCGCGTCACGCGAAATTGTGAATCGCTTACGACTTCGCGACCAGGAAATAGTCGGCCGAGCTCCGTTTCGATCAGCGTTGACAGCAAAATGAACGAACGCCGCGACGTTGCCGTCTTGTCCCGAATTTCAAAGAGACGCGGAAGGCTGCGCGGGACCTTTACGATCGCAATACTGTTCTTTTGCGTACCGCGTTTTGATCGTAGTTCGACGATGAAGTGCAATCCCTTGTTCGCAACCGCCGGGAAAGGATGCGACGGGTCGAGACCAATCGGGGTCAGTACCGGTGCAATCTCGCGCGTAAACGTCGCCTGCACCCAGCGCCGCTGAGACAGCGATAAGTCGTGACCACTCACTAGGTCTATTCCAACCTCGCGCAAGCTTGGTAGGATTTTTCCGTTGAGAAGCACATACATTCGCTCGACCAAAATTTTGGCGCGCGCCGAAACGTCTTCCAGCACGGCACGCAGCGCCCGTGCTTGCGACGAATCTTGCGCGGCGAGCGCCGTCAGTCGCTCCTTCTGCTCCGCCATGCGCACTTCGTAGAACTCATCTAGATTGGCGCTGACGATGGTCAGGTACTTTAGACGTTCAAGCGCAGGGACCCACGGCAACTCGCATTGCGCGAGCACACGCTCGTTGAAAGCGAGCATCGAAAGCTCGCGATTGATGATTGGCATCATGCCGTCTTGTCCCGTCACACTCAACATCGATATCCGTCGAGTGTGCGGACCGTCTGTTACGGGATGATGACAGTCTCCAGCCGAGTCGCGCGATAGCGAGCCTTACTTCTTACCTTCACTCACACTATAGCCCGCCGGCACTCGAAATAAGCTGGCGTCAGGTTCGCTACGCTTGATGTCGGTCATGCGATAGGTGGAGTCGCCATTACGTGGGTCGCTACGGCGCACGTAGACGTTGGTCTTCAGCTCCGGCGAGTAGTAACGCTCGTAAATGGTCTCGATAGGTTTGCTGTTGCCGATACTTCCAGCCACGATAGTCTCTACATTTCGCTCAGTATCGACGGAGAGGCCTTCGTACGGCTGCTGAGTTTTCTTCTCGCGAGTCATTTGTGTATTTCCACCGTCCCCCGCGCCGCGTACGCGCGCCATCGGCGAGATCGGCGGGATTGGGGGTAACGGTGGCGTGGGTGAAAGTTTCGAGCCACCAGAGCTTGACGAGTGGTCGAACTTGTAGACGTAGCTCTTGCGCGTGAGATCCACGATTTCCGCGTGCGGACTCACTTCAACCGTGAGGTCGTCGCGGGCGCTCATCATGCCGATTCCACTACGGCTGCTCGCGCTAAACGCGAAGCCCAGCGGCTTCCAATCGCCTCGCATTTGCGAGAAGCAGTCGTGAATGGCGCGGTCATTGAAATCCGCGCGGCAGGCCGCCTTCTTTTGTGGATCAATGATGAATGTTCGTTTGTCTACAGGGTCGTTGATGAACACACGCGCAGTTCCGTCTGCTTGCCGAAGTTCCTGCCGCGTGCGGCCCTCGCTGTCACGCGCTAGAAGTCGCGTGCTGGAACGTTGAATCACGGTGCCGTCACCCAGCGTTTGCTTGAACTCCCGCATTTCTCGGGCCGAGTACGGATTGCTGCGTTCATTGGCGTCGCTCGAAGTGCGGCGGTGAATCAGAGTGCCATGCGTGCCGGCGTCGTCAATCGCTTTTCGAATCGTCTCGCGAATCTCATTGACGTTCACGCTCGCGAGTTCTTTCGACGACAACGCTTCGTCGAGCGCGGACATCGCCTTGTCTACCGCGGCACTCGCTGCCTCGGGAAGGCTTAAGTCCTTGCCCTCAATTTTGATGACGACGGATTTCTTTTCTTCAGCAGACGCCTGCGCGCAGTACATGGCGGCGGCTATGGCCGTCACTGCAAAGGTGAGTCGCATTTGGGTGTGGTTCATCTCAGTTTCCTCACTGTGTTTCGCGCCGTTGCGTAGCCTGTGGCGAGAGGTCTGATCAGGGGCGGCCAAACCCCTCGCCACAGGCCGCGCGTCGTGCGCGCTCTCGGTTAGTCAAACGAAAATCTTCGCCGCACAGGTTTTTCAATGAAGCGCACGGCGAGCAATTCACCGCGCTGTCCCAGCAACATTTCGGCGCGCACGGGCTCCTGCAATTGCTGTGGCGGCACGGGGATTCCGAAATCGAGCATCGCTTCGCGCGATACGCTCACTCGCACCATCTGCGCGACGTTGAGTTTTCCGTTGTCAGGTTCTGCGACGAGCATGAACGGCGTCGTCACGTCAGGAATGACGCGAAACACGGTGAGCCACAACGACACACCAACCGCCGCCACAGCAGCTGTCGAACACGTCATCGCTAACACCGGGCGTGCGCGCAACTGCGCGAAGATTCGCGACCACCATGACACCCGTGGCGCATTTGGTAATTGCCCCGACGTCTGCTCGATCGACACAGCGCGCAGCTCACCGAAACGCGCAAGAAGCGTCGCTTCGAGCTCTGGAAGTGGCTCGTCGCGACGATAGATCGCGGCGGCGCTCTGCCACGCGCTCGTCGAATCGTGGCGTTGATCGGGCGAAGTGTTCATGAAGATATTCGCGTTTCATCAGGAAAAAGTTCCACGAGTTGGGCGCGGAGCGCGTCTTTCGCGCGGTTAAGTCGGGAGCGCACAGTGCCGATCGGGCAACCAACGATGTTCGCGGCCTCGGCGTACGGGAATTCTTCGAACTCCACCAAGGCGATCACTTCGCGGTGCTCAGCCGAAAGACGCGCCAAAGCGGCGTGCAGTGCGTTGCCACGTTCTGCTGCGAGCACATGCGCCAGCGCATCCTCCACCGCGTCATGCGAATCGCCATCGGCTGGGGTGGAAGCGCCCTCGTGCACGTCATAGCGCGCGTCAGCGGCCCGTATGCGCAACACGTGATTACGCGCCACGCCACAGAGAAACGCCGCTAGCGAGCCCTGATTGGGGTCAAACGCGGCAGCTCGGTTCGTCGCGAGCCACAAAAACGTGTCCTGCGTGGCGTCGGCCGCCGCCTCGCGCGAGGGCGCGTGCAGGCATGCGAAGCGAAACACCGTAGCGCCGTGCCGCCGATACACCGTTGCGAGCGCAACGGCGTCGCCCGCGCGAACACGAGCGAGCAGCGTGGCGTCGGAGTAGGCGTCGCTGGAGGTCACCTCTGTTATTCCGGCAAACGGTGCAAAAAGTTCCGTGTAGCGTCTTTGCGCGGTGGCGAAAATTAACAGCTTTTGCGTCAATACGGCAGTGGAATAGCCGTTACGGGCCAGTTTTCCATTGGGTCGACTTATCGTTTTTTCGCGCTGTACCGACCGTCTGCTGGTGCAAGGCACAGAAAAGCCATCAGCTGCACCGCGCTGGGGACGCCGGCAATGCCTTGGTGCACCCGCAAATATGCGTTGACATGTTTACGACATCCAAACGCGCCGCGATTCGATTTGTCATGAAATGGTCACTGCGCCGCACAAAAAATATGAAATATTCAAGTATTCGCCATTTCCAACTCGAATCGGTAAGACCATGCACAACTCTTCCTCCCTTCCGCGCGTGAAGCACATCGCTCGCGCCGTGAGCCTCGCGCTCGCCAGTGCTGCCATTTCCGGCGCGTTCGCTCAAGCCGCCGCGACCGAAGAAAACGCGCCGCGCGCTAAAGATGATGCCGTCCGTCTGGGCACCATCACCATCGTCGGTCAGGGCGACAAGCTTGGCGCCGGCCAGATGCTCAACGAAGACACGACTAAAGCGCGCAGCACCGTGACCCGCGCCGCGACCGAAAAAGATCGCGCGACTGGCAACCCGTATCAAGCGATTGCACTGCTGCCAGGTATCAACACGTTCAACCAAGACGCCACGGGCCTCTTCGGCGGCGGCCTCACGATGCGCGGCTTCAACTCCGATCAAATCGGTTTGACCATTAACGGTGTGCCGGTGAACGATTCCGGCAACTACGCCGCGTTCCCGCAGGAATACGTCGACCAAGAAAACGCCTGCACGCAGAGCGTCGCACAAGGTAGCGCCGACTTCGAAGCGCCGCACGTCGGCGCCACCGGCGGCAGCATCAGCATCACGAGCTGCGACCCGGAAGACAAACGTCGCTTGCGCGTGGCGCAAACCATTGGTGGCCTGAATCTCTCGCGCACCTTCGTCCGCGCTGACTCCGGTCGTTTCGCGAACGACAAGGCGAAAGTGTTCGTCAGTTACTCACATACCGAGGCCGACAAGTGGAAGGGCGAAGGCGGAGCCAAACGCGACCACTTGGACGCCGCGTTCTCGTGGGATATCTCGCCAAACAACCGCGTGCTTGGTTCGGTGATGTACAACAAAGCGCTGAACAACAACCTGTATTCGATGAGCCTCGCGCAGCTAGCAGCCAATGGTTACTACTACGACCATGTTGACACCTTCACGCCGGGCCACGTCGCCGCTGTTGCGGGCACCGCGCAGACGGAGACGCTGCCAACCAACGCCCGGTCGTATTACAAACTTTCGATGAACCCTTTTGAAAACGTCGTTGCATCGATGTCGGGTTCATTCAAGCTCGCTGAGAACACCTACCTCAAAGTGCAGCCCTATCTTTGGTATGGCTACGGCACCGGCGGCAGCCAGCAAAAGACGCTGTCGGAGACCGCGTTCCTCAACACCACTACCGGCAAGACCGGTGCAGGCGTTGACCTCAACGGCGACGGCGATACGCTTGACCGCGTGATCATCGCCAATAGCAACGTAACGCGCACGATGCGTCCAGGCGTCACCGCTGAAGTCAACCACAACTACGGTCCACATGCATTGAAACTTGGTGTGTGGTTCGAGCGCGCAGAGCACCGTCAGACGGGCCCGGCGGTTGCGGTCGACGCTAACGGCAATCCTGCCGACATTTGGTTGCGCGACGGCAAGATCCTGCGTCCTGACGGCACGCCCTACCAATCACGCGACTGGCTCACGATCAGCCCCGCTTATCAGCTTTATGCCTCCGACAACTGGAGCATCCTCAACGACCGCGGTGTAGTGTCGATTGGCCTTCGCACGCCGCACATCACGCGCAAATTCACCAACAACGCCAGCGAAGGCACCGCGTCGCAGACCCAGTACTCGCTCGAAAAATCTTATGGCGAAGTGCTGCCGCAAGCGGGCATTCGCTTCAACATCGACCGCGAACAGCAAGTCTTCGGCAACATCGGCAAAAATTTCCGCGCACCGCCAAACTTCGCGTTCGCCAACAGCAGCAACAACGGCATCACGATCGTCAATGGTGCCCCTGTGATTAACACGCCAATTGAAGCGGAGACGTCGATTACCACCGACATCGGCTACCGTTTTCAAGGCAAAGCACTGTCGTTCTCGGCAAGTGCATTCAACGTCGACTTCAAGAACCGTCAAGCTAACGCGTTTGATCCGATTTTGTTGAAGAGCGTCTACACCAATGCCGGCAACGTAACCAATCGCGGGCTCGAATTGGAGCTTGGCACTACGCCGGTCAACGGCTTCTCCGCCTACGCGTCACTCACCATTCAAAAGAGCAAGATCAAGAGCGACTTGAGCGTTGGCAAGGGCATCTTTGTGCCAACCACTGGCAAGCAATTCCCACTCACGCCGCAAACGTTGGCGGGGCTCTCGCTGCAATACGCAAGCGGCCCGATGTACGCTCGCCTAAAAGCGAAGATGACAGGCAACCAATACGCCACGTTGATGAACGACGAAGAAGTGCCAAGCTACATGACGGCCGACTTCGACGCGGGCTACAAGTTTGCTGACGTTATGTTCGTCAAGAACCCGATGATCAAGCTCAATATCAGCAACATTGGCAACACCAAGTACCGCAACCCGACGTCAGGTTCAGTCGTGAACGCACAGGCCGTTGGCACTGTCGCATCCAGCGGCACCGTGTTCTACTACCTCGGCGCGCCACGCTTGTTCTCGGTGACATTGAGCGCCGATTTCTAGGCGCATGCTGATTGAGCGCGTGGTGAATGCCATGCGCACAATCTGCTAATCTGGCCGCGCAGTGTGCGCGGCCTTTTTTATTTCAGGTGACGAGAGATGAAACCAATTCCGAGCTATTTCCTGTGTGCGTTTCTGCTGGCAGGTATCGCCGCGTGTAGCAGCACGCCCCCCGGTTCTTCAGCGTTAACCGTGCCAGCAACCGGTGCGCCGGCCGCGATTCGCCTTGCAGACGGGACTCGCGCGGATCTCGCGCTACTCGAAACCACCGACCTGCACACCAATATCCTCAGCTACGACTACTTCAAGCTCGCGGAAGACAAGACTGTGGGCTTTGAGCGCGTTGCAGCGCGCATCGCAGAGGCGCGCAAACAGTTCGCCAACACGCTGCTCTTTGACAACGGCGACACCATCCAAGGCACTGCGCTTTCTGACTATCAAGCGCAAGTTAATCCTTTGCCATGCGGCGAAACGTTGGCGATGTACAAGGTGATGAACGAGCTCGGCTACGACGCGGGCGGCATCGGCAATCACGAGTTCAACTACGGCTTGTCGTTTCTCTCGCAGGTCACGGGCAGCCGCTTCAATGTCAATTTGCTCGCCGCAGAGAAACCGATCTCCGCGCAACCCTGCGCAGGGCCCAATTTCCCATTGGTGCTCGCCAACGTGTTGTCGGTGAAAGATCGGCAACCATTGTTCGAGCCCTACGTTGTTCTCGACCGCACGCTGAAGGCAACAACCGCCGATGGCAAGCCAATTTCCGCACCGCTCAAAGTCGGCGTCATTGCGTTCACGCCGCCGAAGATTCTCGATTGGGACAAGCGCTGGTTGAATGGCGTGGTCTACACCGACGGCATCAAAGAGCTCGCCGAAAAGTACATCCCGGAGATGAAGTCAAAAGGCGCGGATCTCGTTGTGGTGATTTCGCACGGCGGGCTTGATGCGTCGCCCTACACACCATCGCTCGAAAATGCGAACTGGCACGTTGCGCAAGTGCCGGGCGTTGACGCCATGCTCATTGGTCACTCGCATCAGGTGTTCCCAAACGCCGCGAGCACGTTGCCGCAGTTCAATCTCCCCGGCGTCGATAAGACCAGGGGGCTGGTGCACGATGTGCCGACCGTGATGGCGAATTTTTGGGGCAAAACGCTCGGCGTCATCTCGCTCAACCTTGTCGCGAAGGACGGGCGCTGGAGCGTCGACAGAACGAAGACGGTCGTCGAAGCGCGTTCGATTCAAAACGCGGACAAGTCATTCGTCGAGCCGCTGCCAAGCGTGGCAAAAACAATCGCCGCGGAGCACGAAGCCACGATCAAATACGTCAAGACGCCGATCGGTCGCAGCGACTTCCCGATGACGTCGTACTTTGTTGACGTGGGCGACACCTCTGCGTTGCAAATCGTCAATATGGCGCAGACCGAATACGTCGCAAACTATGTGAAAGCTAATCTGCCGCAATACGCTGCGCTGCCCGTGCTTTCCACAGCGTCGCCGTTCAAAACGGGCTTTGCAGGCGGCGCGGATTTCACCGACGTCGCAGCTGGCGACATCGCGATCAATAACGCAGCGGACTTGTATCTGTTCCCGAACACGCTGTACGCCGTGAAAGTAACGGGCGACGGGCTGAAGGCGTGGCTTGAAGCCGCAGCGCGCCGGTTCCGCCAGATCGACCCCAAACTCACGACGGAGCAATCCCTCGTCAGCACGGCGCCCGGCTACACGTTCGACATGATCACGCATCCGGATTTCCGATACGAAATCGACGTCACGCAGCCGCAAGGCAGCCGCATCAAGAATCTCATGTACAAAGGCGCGCCCGTTTCACCGACCGCGGAATTCATCGTTGCCACCAACAACTACCGCGCAGGCGGCGGCGGCAATTTTCCTGGCCTCGACGGAACCAAGACCGTGATTGCCTCGCCCGACACCAACCGCGACGTGTTGATTCAATACATCAAGAACGTGAAGACGCTCACGCGCAAAGACCACGGCTCGACGCAGAGCTGGCACTTCACCAAAGTAACTACTGCAGGCCCGATTACGTTCAAATCGGCGCAGGGGAAGTTGGCCGTCGCCCATGCTGCGGGGTTGACCAATGTCGGTTTGTTCAAGGCCGACGATGGCAAAGGTCTCGCGGTGTATCAGGTCGATTTGTCGAAATAGTCAACGCGACCGCCGCAATGCGCACCCGTCCTCGCTCTTGCTTTGCCGCGCTCATGTCGGCGGCATTCGCGTCGTGCCTGTGCTCGACCGTAGCCTCGATGGAGCGAAGCGCAATCGAGGACGCCACGGTTTCCAAGCAGGGGGCCCTCGATTTCGCGTCGCTGCATCGAGGCTACGAGCAGCGTGACGTTGCGCGCATCGACCGTCTGCGGATGCACGCCGATGCGGGGCGTGACGAGGGCGCGCTGACGGCGCTGTTGACCAACGCGCAAAGTGGCAACGTCGAAGCGCAGCGTTCAGTAGGCGAAGTGTTGTTGCGGCGCGCCGACGATGATGCGGTGAAGCAGGGCTTGGCGTGGTTGGGCCGCGCAGCGCAACAAGGCGATCAACGCGCGATGCTCGCGCTTGGCAAGGCGTGGCTGTTCGGCACCCGCGGCAATGCGCCGGACACGGCGGAAGCCCGCGCGTGGTTCGAGCGTATCGATGCGCAGAACCCACAGGCGTCGTACTACCTCGGTCTCATTGATCGAGGCGACACGAGCGCACCGAGCAACGCCGCAAGCGCAATGAAGCGTTTTCGGTTCGCAGCCGACCGCGGCATTCCCGAAG
>JAKPSO010000934.1 GCA_029571495.1 Pseudomonadota bacterium | reverse complement strand
GTACGCGCGAAAACCTACGCCGATTTTGCATGGCCCGCAGCCTTCAGCGGTTTGTATCAACGCGACGGTTTAACGCTCGCTGTTGCGCTTGCGGCGGGGCTTGCGCTGTTCTTAGTGCTTGCAACTTTTGTGAATCGAACTGCACCGTTAGACGGAAACTTTTACGCCGTGTTTCCGCATGGCTTGATGGTGAGTTTGTTCGCGCCAATCTTTTTGTTTGCTGCACTGGCGCTCGGCATCGGCGTTACGCGTTTCTGGCGAATGTCGGCGACGGGACCGATTTCATCGGAAGCCACATTTGAGGCGACTCGCGATGCGGCGCGACTGAAGTATCTCGATGGCGGTCACGGTGAAGGCTGCCACACCGAAGACGACGCGCACACATTGTGGCGGCGGCGCTTTCATCACTTCACGTTTTACGGCTTCTTGCTCTGCTTCGCTGCCACGAGCGTTGCGACGGTGTATCACTATGCGCTCAACTGGTCTGCACCGTACGCATATTCAAGCGTCCCGAAAGTTCTGGGCATCGCAGGCGGCATCGGTTTGCTCATCGGCCCTGCGGGCTTGTTTTGGCTCAATCTGCGGCGCCACCCTGAGCACGGTGACGCGACACAGCGTCCGATGGATCGTGGCTTTATCGGGCTTTTGTTTTTGGTAAGCAGCACGGGCCTCGCTTTGATGCTCCTTAAGCAAACCGGCGCGCTGCCGACGCTGCTGTCCGTCCATTTGGGTGCGGTGATGGCGCTCTTTTTGACGATGCCGTACGGCAAATTTGCGCATGGCTTCTATCGTGTTGCGACGTTGTTGAAGTATGCAATTGAACGGCGTCAGCCGAGCAATTTGCAACTCAAGGGCGATTGAGCGGCCCGACGACGATGCCTAACGGACTCAGCAACACCGACGCCGACCTCGCCGATCTGCCAGGCGGTGAGCGCGCCTACCAAGTGCTCATGCGCGCGATCAGCCGCGGTGAACTCAAAAGCGGTGCGCGCCTGCGCGAAGCGGACGTCGCCGAACTCACGGGCCTCTCGCGGACGCCGGTTCGCGCGGCGCTGGCGCGGCTTGAAGAACAAGGCTTGGTCGTCAACGAAGGCGCGCGCGGCCTCGTCGTTGTGGCGCTCGACCACAGCGCAGTGAGCGAACTGTACGCAATGCGCGAAGTGCTCGAAGGCACGGCAGCAAGACTCGCCGCACGCCACGCCTCAGACGTAGAAATTGCGATCCTGCGCGAGATCATTGAGCGCGACAGCAAACTCGCCGACGCTCGTGCGCTCGCCGACAGCAATCGCTTGTTTCACAACACGCTCTACCGTTGCAGCCACAATCGTTATTTGCTGAAAACGTTGCGTTCGTTGCAAGAGTCCATGCTGCTCCTCGGCCAAACGACGCTCGCCACCGCCGAGCGCGCCGCACAATCGCGGGCCGAACACACAGAACTCGTCAACGCCATCGAATCACACGACCCCGACGCGGCCGAACGGCACGCCCGCGCGCATATCGCGGCGGCGTTCAAAGTGCGCTTATCGATGATGCTGGAATCAGCCGCGCCGTAGCCATTCGCGCGGCGTCCGTCAAATCTGGCGCGACAGCTTTTTTGCTGTGACGACGGCTGTTCGGTCGTTTCCAGAACAAAACCCCGATAGTCGACTTACTGAAAAAAGCAGCTATAGCGACCGCGGAACGGTCGTTTCAAGCTAAATGTCATTAGCTGTCGAGCGTCGCGAAGGCGACGCATCGCCGCCCAACAACTATTCGAAGTCCGGCATCGGCGTCGCCGGTGCAGCGACGGCGGCGCCGTCAGGACGCGGCCCGCGACCTGCGCCGCCGCGACCTCTGCGGCGACGATTGCGCTTGACGCCTTCCGGCGCTCCAGCGACCGGCGTCCCGCCCTCATTGGGC
>JAKPSO010000090.1 GCA_029571495.1 Pseudomonadota bacterium | reverse complement strand
GTGAAGAAATCGCTCACTGAATACGGTGACAAGATCGACGCTGCTGAAAAAGCGAGCATCGAATCGGCGCTCAAAGAAGCCGAAGAGCTGCTCAAAGATCAGAACGCCTCGAAAGAAGCGCTAGACGCCAAACTCGAATCGCTGTCGACGGTTTCGCAGAAACTCGGCGAGAAGATGTACGCCGCGGCACAAGCTGAACAAGCCGCAGCGGGTGCCGCAAGCGGCGCCGGTGCTGGCCCAGCGAGCGGCGGCAGCGCGAAACCCGATGACGGAAACGTCGTTGATGCAGACTTCAAGGAAGTCAAAGACGAGAAGAAGTAACGATGTCGGGCTCCTGCGGGAGCCCGAAGTTTTTGGAGAGACAAGAATGTGCAATTGGATAACCGTAGCTCAGGCACTCGCGCCTGCAATCTCAGCGCTAGTCTCCGTGTTTGCTCTGCTAGCAACCATCTGGATCGCTCGTCGTCAAATGCGTATCAGCCACCAGCAAGCCGAGATCGCGAAGAACCAAGCACAAGTCACTTCGGACAAACTTCGGCTCGACTTGTATGAAAAGCGCTTAGAGGCGTACGCGGAATTTACGTCGCTTTTTGTTGAATCAAGTATGGCTATCCCCGACCGGGATTCACTCTTTCGGCTTGAATCCAAAATTGAGAAGCACAAGTGGTTGTTCGGTCCTGAGTTCGCGCAAAAACTCAAGTCGGTAACGGATCAAGCTTTCAAGCTTCGCGCAGTCGAAATGCGTCTGAACCGAGGTGCCGCCACGGAAAACGTTGACGCGTTGCTGAAGCGCTCCGAAGAGCTGCGAGACTGGTTAACTCAACAACGACAGGCAATCGACCAACTATTCGAGCCTTACCTGCGCATTGACAAGCGCATGTCGCTCGGTTAGCGCTGTAGCCCGGAGAAGCGAAGCGCGTCCGGGTTTCCTTCGCTCCGCCGAAGGCACTTCTCCCGCTCCTTGGTTCGATGTACAAATGCCTTGACGCGCTTCGCTTCTCAAGGCTACGCAATCGTTCAATATCGACGCAATTTTGTTCCGGGTGGAACATACTTTTTCACGGTGACGTTGGCGGACCGTCGTTCGTCAATGCTGGTGGATTGCATTGATGAATTGCGTTCCGCGTATCGTTCCGTTGTTGCAGATCGAGACATCGAAACCATTGCGATTTGTGTATTGCCCGACCATTTGCATGCGATTTGGGTCATGCAAGACGGCGATGCCGATTACTCGTCGGCGTGGGCGTTGATCAAGGCGCGATTCTCGCGCGCGATGGTGAAACGGGACCCGTCGCTCACCGCAAACACGCATGGCGAATATCTCGTCTGGCAACGCCGCTTCTGGGAACACACCATCCGCGACGAACGTGACCTTGAAAATCACGTCGAGTACATCCACTACAACCCGGTCAAACATGGTCACTCTGCTCGGCCCATCGATTGGCCGCATTCGTCGTTTCATCGCTTCGTGCGCGACGGCGTTTTACCGAATGATTGGGCCGTTGCGGCGGATTTGACCGTGCCGGATTGAATATCTGATCGCTTTTCACGCCCGCCTTGCGCAAACGTGTTGCAGCTTGGCGTGACTTCCTGCTAGGTTTCGTCTGTCAAAGGAAGGCCAGCCCGAGCGCATTGCTTGGATACTGGCGTTTGAGGGAGAAGAAGATGGCTTGGCACCCTGCGGCGGTCTGCGCCGCTCTCGTGGTCGTCGTTTCTACGGCGGTTTCGGCTTCAATAACACCTGCGCCCACAAGCGCGGCTGCTGTTCGGCCGCTGGTGAGCGCACAGGCGTCGGCGTGGACACCGAACGCCGGGCAATGGGACAGCCGAGCGGCGTTTCGTGCTTCGTCGTTCGGCGGCGCGGTGTGGGTAACGAACGACGGCAACATCACCTATCAGCTTCCGGGGCCCGTCCAAAGCGCGTCGGCAAATTCAAACACGTTGCCATCGCACGGCCATCGGAAACACGTCGTGCGCGCTCCGGATTGGGTGCTGTCGGAGCGATTTGTATCAAGCCAGCCAATTCACAAGGCAGTTGGCGTGATGCCGCACGCGAACAAAGTCTCGTACGCCATCGGCAACGATCCAACTCGCCACAGCCAAGATTTGCCACAGTTTGGCCAGCTGGACCTCGGGGAAGTATTCCCCGGTGTTTCGGTGAGCCTTAAAGCAGCCGAACGCAACGTCGAGAAGCTCTTTACGGTCGCCCCGCATGCGAGCGCGTCGACGATCAAGATGCGCATGGAAGGTACGCGCGAGTTGCGCATCGGCGTTGACGGCGCGCTGGAAGCAGAAACCGGCTACGGCCCCGTGCGCTTCACCGCGCCTGTCGCATTTCAGACGATCGACGGTGCGCGCCGCGATGTGCCCGTGCGCTACGCGATGAAAGTGGGTTCGACCGAATACGGTTTTACCGTCGGCGAGTATGACGCATCGCAGCCGCTCGTAATCGATCCACTCATGGCGTCGACGTATTTGGGTGCAGCGGCGTTTGACGAGGCTTATGGAATCGCGATCAGCCAAGTCACCGGCAATGTCTACGTGATTGGAAGAACGCTTTCAACGACGTTCCCGTCCGCGACGGGCCCAGCACCGGCGAATGCGGGTAGCAACGACGCATTTGTCGCAATGCTGGACGCGAATCTTTCTTCGGTGCTGAAGACTGTCTTCATCGGGTCGAACGGCAATGAATACGGCATGGCAATCGTGGTGCACCCACACACTGGTGACGTATACGTAACGGGCTTTACTGGCTCCAATACGCCGCCGCCTTCCGCGCTCCCGGGTGTGTCGGTGCCTGTTGCCCAAGGCACCTACGCCGGAGGAAGCAACGACGCGTACATCACGAGATTAAGTGGCGATCTGGCAACGCTGTACAAGACAACGTACCTCGGAACCACTGATTCGGACAGCACCAACGCAATTGCGATTCATCCCATCAGTGGCGACGTTTATGTTGCGGGAAGTGTTTTCAATTCCAACGCGCTCCCGGCCACGTCGGGCGCAGCCATCCCAGCGCCCAGCGGCGCGCTCGATGCATTCATAACCCGTATCAAACCGGACCTCTCGGGGTTCAAACGCTCCACTTACTTCGGGGGTAGTGGTTCCGACACGGCTTTGGGTCTCGCCATCAGTCCGACGTCCGGAGACATCTATCTCACAGGGTATTCCATCGTTTCCGGGACACCGATTCAGGGAACGACTGGAGCGCCACAGACTGCCAACGCGGGAGGGCACGACGCCTATGTTGCGCGCTTCAACGAAGATCTTTCGAAACTTCTGCAGTCCACCTACTTTGGTGGAACGGCGGATG
>JAKPSO010000923.1 GCA_029571495.1 Pseudomonadota bacterium | reverse complement strand
AAACTCTTAGTAAGCCCACAGCGCACCAAGGCGTCTGCAGACGGAGCAGTTGCAGTTTGTCGCCTTTTCCGGCGCGTATGGCAATTCGATGGTGACGGCGCCACAGTGACAACTTCCTACGAGCATGTTGTGTCCTCAGTGCGCGGATCCGAGTGAGTAGCTAGACGCACGTTTGGGGAGCCTAGCAGCATTCATCCCCCGATATAACTCATCTCCACCTTCCGCAGCTTCGCTGTTTCTGCGGTGCGAATCTCGCTGTAGCGATCCGTGCGGACTTCCCATAGACCCGCGAGGAGCGCGGCGATGGTGTCGTCGTCGCTCTTGCCGTCGCGGAGCAGCGTGCGGAAGTCGATGCCCTGTTGGGCGAACAAACACGTGTAGATCTTGCCATCGGTGGAGAGCCGCGCGCGGGTGCACGTGGAGCAAAACGCTTGCGTGACGCTGGAGATCACGCCGATTTCGCCAGTGCCATCGGCGTATTGCCAGCGGCCCGCGACTTCGCCTTCGTACTGTGCGTCTGCCGCGACGAGAGGGTGTACGGCGTGAATCGCGGCGACGATGTCGCGACTGGGCACCACGTCGTCCATGCGCCAACCGTTACTGCTGCCGACATCCATGAATTCGATGAAGCGCACGATGACGCCGGTGCCTTTGAAGTGGCGCGCCATGTCGACGACGGTGTGGTCGTTGACGCCGCGCTTGACGACCATGTTGACCTTCACGGGCGCGAGGCCCGCTGCGAGCGCGGCGTCGATGCCTTTGAGTACGTCGCTGACGGGAAAGTCCACGTCGTTCATCGCGCGAAACACCGCGTCGTCCATCGAGTCGAGCGAGACGGTGATGCGCTGCAAACCGGCGTTTTTGAGCGCCTTGGCTTGCTTGACGAGCGTTGAACCGTTGGTGGTGAGGGTTAAGTCGAGCGGATTGCCGGTGGCCGTCGTTAGCTTGGCGAGCATTTCTATGAGCGCGGGCAAATTGCGCCGCAGCGTGGGTTCGCCACCAGTGAGGCGAATCTTTTCAACGCCGAGTTCAGTAGCGATTCTTGCGAAGCGCGTAATTTCCTCAAACGAGAGCAGCGCGTCGTGTGGCAAAAACTTGTAGCCGGGACCGAACACGTCTTTCGGCATGCAATACGTGCAACGAAAATTGCATTTGTCGGTTACCGAGATGCGCAGGTCGTGCAGGCGGCGTTGGCGCGAATCGAGCAGCGTTTGGCTCGCGCGAATCGCTGCGAGTGCGTCGCTAGATGCAGGTTTGACCGAGGCGGCACTACCCGCTGGCACTAGCGCAATGACCTTGCCGGGCGCGGGACATTGAAGATTCGGGTGAACGTGTGTGGGCTCGCCCATAGGGAAATGCTAATCGTTGAAGCCTGCGTATTCTGCTAGATTCACTGGGTGAGTGCGAATTTGAATATGAATGCGGATACATCTGTTGCGCAGAGTGCAGCACCCGCCCTGCAAGCGGCGACGACGTCTGACGCGAAGAATCCCCTGATCACGGCGTGGTCCGCGAGTGTCTGCTTTCGCAAACGGCCCGTGAGCAGCCGGTGGGTGGACTTCGAGTGGGAGGCCGCGAGCGTCACTGTCGCGGATGATTCGGTGCAAGCGCCCAGCGGGCCGCACGAGTTTCAGTTCGGCGTCGAGACGCAGTGGCGCTACGAGTTCGAGCGCATCGCGCTGCATCCCTCTGAAGGCGAGGGGTATTGGCTCAATTTGAATTCGCCGCATCCGTGTATTTTTGTGATGTGGCGCTTGGAAGAGGGCGACGCCGTGCCGCGCCCGGTGGTGACGACGGTGTCGTATAACGAAGCGGGGCGCATGCTCGACGCCGGGGACCACGTCGACAACGTGCCGATGCCCGATGCCTTGCGGGACGCGCTGCTGGCGTACACCGACGCACACTACAAACCCGAACCGCGCAAGAAAGTTCGCCGAAACGATCCGTTTGTCGAGGGCGCATTCCGCCGAGCGACCGACGTGGGGGCCGCCAATGGCTGAGCGAGACAACGCAACCGACAACGCCGGAAGCGCTGCCGCGCCGGAGGGGCTGTCATTGTCGCGTTGGTCGCGGTTGAAGCGGCAAGCGGCCGCTGAGAACCGGGCGACAGTGGTCTCGCAGGAGTCGAGCGCTCCGAACGCATCCACGCCAACCGACGCTGCACCCGTGGCGGAGGTAGAGCTAAAACTTCCACCGCTTTCGTCCATTTCGCTCGCAGAAGACTTCACGCCGTTCATGCAAGCGAAAGTTCCGCAAGCGTTGAAACATCAGGCGTTAAAGGCTCTTTTTAAAGCGCCCCATTTCAATGTGATGGACGGCCTTGATATTTACATCGACGACTACACGCAATTTGAGCCCATCGCGCCTGAAGTCATGGCAACGCTCTCCTCGTGGCAGACGATCATGAACCCGACCAAGCAGATCGTGACTGACGGTGGCTACGCGGTTGACGAATCCAGCGACGAAGGGCAGGCAACGTTGGCAGCGCGCGCGGCCGAAGACGCGACGCGCGCGACAGATGATCAAGCGAAGGCCGAAGGCGCTTCGCCCGAACCTAACGACTTTGCGGCAACAGCGTCGCCTGTCGCGCACCCCCGCCACGGCAAACGCGTCGGCGAATTTGCCTACGTCGACACACCGCCCGATACTGAAATCTCGCCTGACGTACCGTCTACCGAAAAGTCACAATGACCCGACAAGTTCACCTTTGTTCGTGCAATCGCACGATGCCCTTTGACGCGGCCGAGTTCGCTAAGGCCGCAACCGCTGCGGGTGCCGCCGGCGTTCACACCTTCGACGCGATGTGCCAGCGCGAACTTGCGCGCTACGGTGACTCGATTGAAGGTGATGCTGTTGTCGCCTGCACGCAAGAATCACGTTTGCTCGGTGAGGCCGCCAGCGATTCGCCAAAGGTCGCGACAGTTCGCTTCTTCAATATTCGCGAGAGAGCGGGTTGGTCGAAAGACGCGAGCCACGCTACGCCGAAGATCGCCGCGTTGATCGCCGAGGCGATGTTGCCCGAACCAGCGCCGACCACACAAGTGAGTTACAAGAGCGGCGGCCAAATACTCATCATCGGACCCATGCGCGACGCACTGGTTATCGCCGAGGCGCTGAAGGGCGCGGTGTCGGTCAATGTGCTCGCGACGTCGGCGAACGACGCCGACGCGAAGCTGCCCGCGGTGCGCGAGTACCCTATTGTCAGCGGCGCACGCGTCAGCGTTTCCGGGTGGCTCGGCGCGTTCGATGTGCGTTGGCAACAATCGAGTCCGATTGACCTTGACGCTTGCACGCGCTGCAACGCCTGCGTGCGTGCGTGCCCCGAAGGCGCGATAGATTTGACGTACCAAATTGATCTCGACAAGTGCAAGTCGCATCGCACCTGTGTGGCTGTTTGTGGCGACGCCAAGGCGATCGACTTCGCCCGCCAAGACGGCACGCGTGAGGGGCGGTTCGACATCGTAATCAACCTCACGGATCAGAAGCTTTTCACGCAGCATCAGCCGCCGCAAGGCTACTTCGCGCCGGACGAAGACGCGCTGGCGCGACTGAAAGTGGTGGCTGAAGTTGCATCGTTGGTCGGTGAGTTTGAAAAGCCGAAGTTCTTCAATTACCGCGCCAATATTTGCGCGCATAGCCGCAACAAAAAGACCGGCTGTACGCAGTGCATCGACGTGTGTTCAACACGCGCGATCACCGCGAAAGGCGAGCAGATTGAAGTTAGCCCGCAGCTCTGCATGGGCTGCGGCGCGTGTACGACGGTGTGTCCGTCTGGCGCGCTTACCTACGTGTACCCACGAGTCGCCGACACGGGAGCGCGACTGAAAGCGATGCTTGCGACATTCGCTAACGCGGGCGGACGCGATGCCGTTGTACTCCTGCATGACGCAGGAGCAGGACAAGAAGTGATCGACGATTTGGCACTGCGTGGCGACGGCCTGCCAGCGCGTGTGTTGCCGGTCGCCGTTCACCATCCGGCCTCGACCGGGCTTGACGTGTGGCTGGGCGCGGTTGCGTACGGCGCGACGGCCGTGCAAATCCTCGTGACGCCGGATGTCGCGCCGGATTATCAGATTTCGCTTGCCGCGCAGGCGGATATTGCTAATACCATTCTCGCGGCGCTGGGTTATCAAGACACGATGGTGACTGTCGTCGGCATGCGCGAATTGGCGTCCGGCGAAGCCAACGCGCGTCGCGGCCTCGCTGTTCGGGTTGCCGCGACGTTCAACCTAAGCAACGACAAGCGCGGCACACTGGACGCCGTGTTTGCACATTTGTTGGAGCACGCTCCAACTCCGAAAGCGGTGATTCCACTTGCGGTCGGTGCGCCGTTCGGTGAGATCGTTGTTGACGCCGACAAATGCACGATGTGCCTCGCGTGCGTCGGTGCTTGCCCTGAAGGCGCGTTGGCGGACAACGCGGATCGGCCGCAGCTTCGGTTCGTTGAATCGAAATGCGTGCAGTGCGGTATTTGCGCGAAGACGTGCCCCGAGCGCGCGATCACCCTTGCGCCGCGTCTTAACCTAGCAGCGGACGCGAGGAAAATGCGCGTCCTGAATGAAGCGGAAATTCTTGGCTGTCTGCGCTGTGGCAAACCGTTGGGCGCGAAGAAGATGATTGAGAACATGTTTAACAAGCTGTCCACGCACAGCATGTTTGCTGACGAGCAATCGCGCAACCGCATCAAGATGTGCGCCGATTGTCGTGTCGTCGACCTTTACAGCGAGGAGAAGACTCTGGACATCAGGAATCTCAAGCCATGAGCGAAACCACCGTCGCTTTCAAGTCCTACGTTTCCGCGGAGGATCACGGACGCGCGAACTTCTACGCGCTGATTTCGCGACTCTTGGCTGCGGCGCCGGATCAGGCGCTGCTCTCGGCGATTGCAGGCTCACCGCCATTGCCCACTGAAGACGATGGCGCACCCCTTCCGCTTGCGTGGTCAAAGCTCATCGCAGCGTCCATGGCGATGGATGCCGCGGCCGCTCATGATGAGTATGAAGAGTTGTTCATCGGCGTGGGTCGTGCGCCGGTGAACTTGCATGCGTCGCATCACTTGACGGGCTTTATGATGGAACAGCCTTTGGCTGACGTGCGTGGTGCGTTGGCAACACTAGGGATATCCCGCGTTGAGGCGCAGACTGTCGTGGAAGACCACTTGGCGGCGCTGTGCGAAGTGATGCGGCTATTGATTGTCGGGGCGGACGGCTTCGAGCCGGCAAACGTGGCGACACAGCGTAAATTTTTCGAAGACCACATCGCGCCGTGGTTCGAACTTTGTTGCAGTGCAATAGAAAAATCTTCGCTTGCTAATTATTACGTCGTCGTTGCAAAATTCATAGGTAGCTACTTGCAGGTGGAGCGCGATGCCTTCGCGATCGACCAATAGAAACGCAGGGGCCAACGCGTTGAGGCGTTGACGTATACCGGCACGACGATGACGTGGCAGCGAACTGTCAGTTGTTAGGCGCATAAACAAGCGGTTGTTAAGGAGTGGGTTATGAACGAGACGAAACAGGACGCGAATCTGAAGCGTCGAGGCTTTTTGCTGGCCGGTAGCGTTGGCGCGGCCGGTGCTGTCGCAGTAGTCGTCGCACCTGCGCTGAAGCAGGCTACCCCCGTCAAGACGACCGCTGTCCCGCCAAGTGGCGATGCCGGTTACCAAGAGAGCGCGCACGTTCGCACCTACTACGATTTGGCCCGCGTCTAGCGCGGCCGCTCAGAGTTTCTCGGAGATAAATGATGCTCGTTAGAAAGTCTCACGATGTGGACGGCACACGCCTGTCCGATCATTCCCCTATGCGCCGCTTCGGTGCTGCAAGTAGCGCCGCCCCGGCGCGCACGCTGGACCGTCGTGCGTTCCTGAAGCG
>JAKPSO010000882.1 GCA_029571495.1 Pseudomonadota bacterium | reverse complement strand
CTGCCGGTGCTGCGATACGTTCATCCCGACACCTTCGCCATGTTCGAGCGCGAGGCGTACGCAATGGGCTTCAAGCATGCGGCGGTGGGCGCGATGGTGAGAAGCTCTTATCACGCAGACAAACAGGCTGACGGTGTCGTTGCTGCGTGACGGTTCACGCCAAGTGTTGACGTAGATTTGAGCCTGATACGCCAACGTCTCCGTGTAATACGGCAAACGAAAAGCGGTATGCATCTTTTGCGTGTCAAGCACCGTAGATTGGCGCTTTGCGCGAATTATATTGATAAGTCGACTTCGGTAATTATGGGCGCATAACGACAGTCAGCAAGCCGTTTGCGAGAAAAAGTTGTTGAGCCTGTGCTGCACCAGTACGCGGTTACGGTGCCATCGTTATTTCAAGAGTTTCGACAGCGCCGTCTTGCAGTCAGCCTTTGGCAGCGTGATTTGTGCTTTCGCCTCGGCTGCGGCTGCCGCCTTCAAGTCGCGTTTCACGCCCTCACCATGCCGAAGCATCGCGGCGAGGCGACAATCGCCCCACGCTACGCCGTTGTCGGCCGCGCGCCGATAGTGCTCGGCGGCCGTGGCGCGATCACGTTTCGTGCCGCGCCCGAGAAAGTGCATGTCACCGAGATTCACCGAGCCGTCAAAGTTCTGCAACTCAACGGCGCGCGTGAAGAGCGCAAATGCCTGCGCGTCGTCGCGCTTCACGCCACTGCCACTTCGGTAGAACAAGCCCAGGTTGTTCGCACTTTGACCCTGTCCAGCGTCGACCGCCATGCGATACAACACGGCTGCTGCGGCCACGTTCTTCGGGCCGCCGAGACCTTCGTCGTGCATGACGGCGAGGTTGTGCATCGCGTGCATGTCGCCCGCGTCCGCGGCTTTGCCGAGCCAATACCGCGCTTTAACGTGATCGTTGAGACCGTAGTTGCCGTGCAAGTGAGCGTTGCCGAGCATGAGTTGCGATTCCGTCAGGCCCGCTTCTGCGGCCTTGCCGAGCCACATGGTTCCGGTGGCAGCGTCGCGCGGCCCGCCTTCGCCCGCAAGCAGCACTGCGGCGGCGTTGTGCATACAGATCGTTTCGCCCATGTCCGCACCGCGCAGATACGCATTGCGCGCGCGAGCGAGCGATTGGCTATCGCGGGAGAGCTTACGCAACAAGTTCCCAACGTGGCAGTTCGACTCCGAGTAGCCACGCGCCGCAGCCTTCTCGTGCCAACCGAGCGCTGCGGTCTCGTCATTCGGGATTTCTTTGCTGTTTTGTAGCAAGACGCCGAGGTTGAACTGCGATTCGGCGTGGCCCGCTTCGGCAAGTGGGAGCCACGCATGGAACGTCGCTGCGTCTTGGTGGCGCTTGTAGTACACCAATCCTTGATCACGTATAGCGGTGCCAGCAGGCGTGAGTTTGCCGTCGATCACGAGGAGTGTCGTGCTCGGAGACGCGGCCTTAGTGGCCGACTGTGACGCCGCGTCGTCTGAGATCGGCGGTGTTTGGCACGCGCTGAGCAGGGATGCGCTTACGACGCAGGCGAGGCCGAGGGAGCGCGCGGAACTGCGAGCGGTTTTGTAGAGGCAGCGAGTGCGGTGATGCATGCGCAATTTCATCGGGAAGACACGGACTAGGGTGGCGGAAATTTAGTGCAAGAACCTGAGTGTGCAATTAACCTGCGAGCATCATCCTAGCGGTGTGACGGTGGGATCGTCGCACGAAGGCATTATTGCTCACGAATGCCACTTCGTTTGATGCAAATTCGCACGGTCGGCAGCGATCGGCGATAGAGTTACGGGTATTGTGGTGTGCGTCGTACACCACCCCTGATTTCAGCGCCCCGTCGGGCGCATTTTGGAGCATTGCAATGAAAGTTCTACTCGCTGTTGATGGTAGCCCCGACACCAAACGCATGCTGGCGTATCTCGCCACCCACGAAGATCTGCTTGGCGCGTCGCCGAAGTTTGTGGTCCTCAACGTTCAGCCAGCCGTGCCGAATGGCGCGTCAAAGTTCGTAAGCAAAGAGACTGTGGCCGAATATCACCGTACCGAGGCGGAAACGGTGCTCGCATCGGTTACGAAATTTCTTGACCGCCACGAGATTAGTTACACCGCGAGCTTTCGCGTGGGCCACGCAGCGGAAGAAATTCTGCGCGCAGCAAAGAAAAACAAGGTTGATCTCATCGTCATGGGTTCACGTGGTCGCGGCGGCATTGGCTCATTGCTTCTGGGTTCGGTCGCGCAAAACGTGCTGGCCGCCGCTGAAGTGCCTGTGATGGTCGTGCGCTAGAGAGTCAACATTGCGCGCACGAGCGCGTAGGTCAAAAAGCAAAAAAGCGCGAAGAAATTCGCGCTTTTTCTTTTGTCTTGCGCACGTGTGACCGCGCGCAAGTGTCGCTGCGTTAACCGCTTATTGGAAGCGATAGATGTAGCTCAGGCCAACGTAGGTCAGCGATTGTTCAGGTTTCATGCCGACCGTGCTGTTGTCTTGATAGACAAACGAGCGACCGTTGTAAACCCATGACCACTCGTTGAACTTCGTGCGCTGATACAGCGCGCTGAGGCGCAGGTCGCCATTCTTGTGAATCGCGTACTTGCCGGTCAGCGTCACTGCAGTGGTTTCGTAGCGCACATCAGGCACGCCGATCGCAACTTGCGCGAGGTTTGCAGCGCTCGGTGCAGTCGCCGTGATGTTCGGCAACGTGCCCGTGGTGCCCGTGGAAGCCTGCATGCCGTAGCGCGTAGTGTCGTTGATATACATCACTTGGGCGCCAACGTCCAAGCGCGAGTTGATCTTGCCGTTGAGGCCCAGACCGAATGTTTCGGTGCGGGTGTTCAGATCGGCCATGTAACCCGTGCTGTGGTTGATCTTGTAGATCTGGCTGCCTTGCGACGCAAACGCATTGAGCTTCCACTTGTCGGAGACCGCAAAGCTTGCATCAAGACCAAGATTAGATGCTGTCGATTCGCGCCAACCTTTGCCGAGTGCAATCGCGTTGAATGGCGTGGCGTTTGTGTCTTTACGCGCATCAGCAGTGAGCTGCACTTCAAACACTTCGTTCGGCGTGTAGTTGGCCGACAGTTTGATCTTTTCGCGATCAATGTCGGTCATGTTCATTGGGAACGCGTTGCCAGCGCTCAGCGCCAAGAACTGGTCTGCTGTGCCTGTTTTGCCGTAGCCCAGACCAGCCGCGACGAACGCTGCGTTGTTACTCAGGCTGGTCCAGTCACCGCCTCGGCGTTTGCTCTCACCGTAGCTTACAGCGCCGGTGAGCGTGTCCGACATGCTGCGACGCAATTCAACGCGCCAGCCCACTTCGGTGTTCTTGGCGCGTACTGCACCGAGACCCGCGAGTTCTTCTTCAGTGATGGAGAGTGGCACCGGACGATCTTGCGTGTTGTAGTCAACACCGACGGTCGCGCGTGTTGCCAATGGCAATTGGTAACTGGCTTCCACTTTGCCGACCACTTTGGTCGAGTTGATGTGGTAGTTGTACCAGTAGCGGTTGACGTTCGATGGATTCAACACTGTCGCTGGATTCGGCGCTGGAGAGACGCCACCGCCTTCGACGTTGTAGAGTTCTTCAGGAGTTCTGTCGACCTTGCGTTCGTACTTCACGTTGGCGAGGAGCGAGAGCTTCGGAAGTGGTCGCGCGGTCAAACCCAGTTGCGCCACCGTGCTGTCCAACACGCCACCGAGGTTATTAACACCTGCGGGTCCACCTGTGAGTCCGCTAGCCGCGAAGTCTTTGTCTTGCGTAGCGTGGGTGTAGGCGTATTTGAATGTGGCGTTGGTGGACGGCGTGAACCGGTAGTTGCCAGACACGTAGAACTGATGCGCTTGATTGTCAGGTGGCAATGCAATGGCCGCCTGCAATACGTTTTGCAGGCTCGTG
>JAKPSO010000082.1 GCA_029571495.1 Pseudomonadota bacterium | reverse complement strand
ATCGGCAACCGCGTTGGCGTGATCAACAGCGGTGTTTGTGCGAGCGTATTGTGTTGCCACGATTTCCATGTCGTGACCATCGCACCGAGCGTCGTGCGCATCAATGTGTTGTCGTTCGCCGCGCGTGCAGCGTCTAGCGTTTGCCGTTGTTGTTCCATTTGCGACAGCACTTGCAACAGATCAGCAATCGGCTTTTGTGGCGATCGTGGGCCAGTGGGCGCCAACAGTACCGCGAACGTTGTCCGCGCAACGCGACCCGCGCCGCCGGTTTCGGTGGCGACCAAATCAAAGCCGCCGAGCGCGTTAGCGCTGGTGAGGATTTGATTGCCGCTCGCGGTCGGGAGCGTGCCCAGCGCGGTGCCGCGCGGTGCGATGCTAAAGGTCACAGGTGGCGGCGTGGCACTGCTGCCATCGGCGTTAAATGCCAGCACCGTGAAGCCAAGACTATTGCCCGCGACGACCGCACCTTGTGCGAGGCGCAACTCAAGACCGCTGCCCGACGACACCGTGAGCGTGGCGTTCGTTGGCGACACAGTAGTGCCCGCGGCGGGCAACTGCGCGAGCACTTCACCACGCGACACCGTGAGCGAGAACGCGCGGGTGATGGTGACCGCGAAGCCTGCACTGTTCATGCGCGACGTGGCGATCGCTTCGCTGAGCGCGATGACGTTGGGCACCAACACCGGTGCCGGACCTTTCGACACAGTGAGTCGAACGGTGCCACGCTGGGCGATGTTCGCCGCGCCAGCGAGAGGATCTTGCGCGATCACAATTCCTGCGGCCTCGCTGCTGAATACTTCGCTAAACACCAACGGCGTCAGCGCAGCGGCTTCTAGTTGCGTGCTCGCTGCAGCTCGCGTTTGTCCGATCACGTTGGGAACCACGGCTAGGGTCGGCGTTACGTTGATCACCATTGACTGTTCTGTGCGCGCACCAAACGAATCCACCGCAGCGACGACGATGAGTATGGCGCGTTCGCCACACGGCGCACCGCATACGAGCAGGTTCACCGCGCCGGTAACCGAGTCGACAGTGGGCAGGACAGAAAAATAGAGATTGCCTTGCACCGATACAAATTCGTAGTGCACGGTGTCGCCCGGATCAGGATCGACGGCCGTGATCGTGTAGACCGTTTTCACCTCGCCTGCCGGACCGATCTCAGCGAACGCCGTCGGCGGCGTTGAGGTGATGACCGGGGGACGATTCGGCGGTTGAATGTCGATGATCACCGTTGCGGGCGTGGAGTCTGCCGCGCCGTCGTTGGCTTTGTAAGTGAAGCGTGCGCTTTGGGCAATGCGCGGATCGGTTACCGTGCCCTGCTGAATCTGTTGCCGGAAATCACGGCGGACGCTGCCGTCATAGCGAATCACGCCCGCGTCGTTGATGGCAGAGGCACGGAAATTCAGCTGGTTTTGCACTTTCGGCCCCGGCGCCCAGTTGTTATTTCCACTGCTGATTTTGAAGGTGCCGCCCTTGCAGTCCACCGGCCCGCCCGTGAGTACGGAGCAGTTCCAACGATTGCGGACGTTTACCAAAATGTCCACGTGGCCATCGCCATCGGCGTCCACAATATGTGGGTTGCCAAAAATATGAGACGCGCCGCTTTCGGTGTCGATACTCCAACGAATTTCGCCGGTTCTTCCGTCAAGGATGAATAGTCGTCGCGTGCCTTGGAAGATCACTTCCGGTTTTCCATCGAGGTCGAGGTCATAGACGTACACCGGGGAATCGTTAGTCGTTGTGGTGCCGCTGATAGGCCCAATGACCGGCAAGACGTCGGCAACGATGTCGGGCACGCCCACGGCCCACATGAGCGAACCGTCGGCGCGATACACAAAGAGACTACCGGTGGCGGTGAGCAATATCTCGGGTACACCGTCGCCGTTTACGTCCGCAATACTAATGAGCCCCGATTGTCCAAAACCAAAATCGAAGCGAATCTTTCGCAGCAACACCCCATCGTGCCGGTAGATATAGATGCCGCCGGTTTGTTGCACGCCCGAGTTGCTCGTGGGCATGACGTGCATTACGACTTCGGCTTTGCCGTCGCCATCCAAATCGGCAACAGCTACGGAATCGGGTTCGTTAGCCACCATGTTGCCCGCGTTGTTGAGGAATGTGGCTTGCCACGCGAGCGACCAGCTTCCATTGACGAGCTTCCACACCTCACCACCGGCAATAATTTCCACCTGCCCGTCACCGTCCAAATCAGCAATGATGGGTGGATTGCTCGCCGTGGGGCCGTAGTCGATGCGAAAATCTTCGTTGGTGTTTGGTGCCACGAGCTTGTGCTCGATGGCGCCCGTCGCTGCGTCGAGGATGTAGGTGATCTTGCAGGCGCGACCTTCGTCGCCTGCAATGCCGGTCGCCAGACGACATCCGGCATAGGTGATGTGACCGGAATTGGGTTGGTCGTAGTAACCACCGGCGCCGCTCAAAATCGTTGTGTGAAACAGAATTTTGGTCGCGCCGCCAGCGGTCAGTTTGGCCAACGTCGGAATGCTTTGATACGCGCCACCGGTCACTGAGACGAACGGATACGTGCTCGGTGGATCGGTCAGCGTCGTCGATGTTGGCGTGGCGTAGGCACCGGGGTGTGGCACGCTCAGACGACCGCTAAGCCAGCGTGCCGCGACTTTGCCGGTCGGGGAAATGGCGGAGCCGTTGATGGCGAAGTATCGATCCGAGACCGTGCCGACATCCTTGGTGCAGGCGATAGGCATGATGAGATCAATCTCACCGCCGCCAGTGACGTCACCCAACGCGAACTCTCCACCGAACGCGAAGAATTGGCAGCCAGTGAGATCGACGTTGGTCGTGATGGACGAGTCAAATTGCCACAACTGCGAACCGTCGCTGCCTCGCCAAGCGCGCAGGTTGCCGAAGTCACTCGAAACAAAGTCGGCTTTGCCGTCGTGATCAAAATCGGCTGCGTGTTGATACACCGTGCTGCCGCCTTGAATGCCGCGCCAGCTTACAACGGGATTGAG
>JAKPSO010000857.1 GCA_029571495.1 Pseudomonadota bacterium | reverse complement strand
CCTGCCGAATTTCCTCCGAGTTTGATTGAGCTGGCGTTGCGACAAAAGAAACCAATCTATCTGTTCAAAGCCGAGTGGAATCGCGTAACGATGCGGCCCATCATGCAGGTTCGCGAAGTTGTTGGGCTAAACCACGAACTTGTGTTGCAGGATTTCGTCGACGAACTCGAATCGATGATTCGCCGCCGTCCCGGTGCATGGCATTTGTGGGGCGATGCGACGTTGTTCTTCAGACAAAGCTGAACGCGCACGCGTGAGGTGCAATTGCTGAAACCGTTTGACGCAGGTCAAATACGTCCAGCGCACGCAGTAGCAGACTGGCAAGTTCCGTCACCCAGTCTGGAGAGCGCATGGCTGTCAAAGGCACCACCCGTAGTCGATCAACTGCCCGTCCTCAATCGGTCTCGTCTGGCGCCAAGAAAGAGCGCGACGCCAAAGCGAGTGCAGCGGTCCGGCCCGTCACTCGCCGTGCGGTTCAGGGCGACACCGCGCCCGATTTCGCGCCCAATGCGTTGGCCAAATTCACCGCGCGTGAAGCCGCCAAAGGCGCGGAACTAACAGAAATGTCGGCGTTGCAATCGGTGCTCGACAGTCGACAAAAAGGCGCGGAAAAAGCAAAGGCGCTGCGTGCGTTGCTGGAGGGCGCATCGAACGACGACCTCGCGGCGATTCAGAAACGACTGCTGGGTGCGGAGCGCGATGGCGGCAAGGTCGCGAAGCTCGATCCCGACCAGGAGCTCGCCGAAAATTGGCGCGACGGTGGGTACCCGTACAAAAACCTGATGCTGCGTCGCAATTACGAGCGGCAAAAGTATCAGTTGCAGGTGGAACTTTTGAAGCTCCAAGCTTGGGTGAAGGCGACTGGCCAGCGCGTCGTGATTTTGTTTGAGGGTCGTGATGCGGCCGGGAAGGGCGGCACCATTAAGCGCATGATGGAGCACTTAAATCCTCGCGGCGCGCGCGTGGTCGCGCTCGAAAAGCCGACACCGACCGAGCAAGGTCAGTGGTACTTCCAGCGTTACGTGCAGCACCTGCCCACCGCTGGCGAGATCGTGTTGTTTGATCGCTCTTGGTACAACCGCGCAGGCGTTGAACGGGTGATGGGCTTTTGCAGTAGCGAGCAATACGAAGAATTTATGCGACAGACGCCTGACTTTGAGCGCCATCTTGTGCGCAGTGGCGTGCATCTCTTCAAGTTTTGGTTTTCAGTGAGCCGCAAAGAGCAGCGCCGTCGCTTCAAGGAGCGCGAGAATCATCCGCTCAAGCACTGGAAGCTCTCGCCAATTGATAAAGCTTCGCTCGACAAATGGGACGACTACACGCGCGCCAAAGAATCCATGTTCTTCGAGACGGACACCGCCGACTCGCCGTGGACTGTAATCAAGAGCGATTGCAAAAAACGCGCGCGCCTCAACGCCATGCGCTACGTGTTGTCGAAATTGCCCTACACGAGCAAAGACCCGAAAGCCATCGGCAAAATCGACAGCTTGATCGTAGGGCGCGCACACGTTGTATACGAGCGCGGCGAGAAAACGGCGCCTGCCGTGGCGTCAGTCGACTAATGAGATGGCGGCGGCGGACGATGCTGCTCTAGCTCCCGCCGCAGTGCCGTCACCTCGTTTCGCACCGAGCGTATTTCGCGCATGAGTTCATGCTCGATTGCGCGCTCCTCTTGTTCCACATCTTTTTCGACAATGAGCGCAGCGACCGAAGCGGTGACGAGAGAGAGCACCGCCAAGCCGAGCATGACCACCACCACGGCGAACGCTCTCGATGCATGCGTTGACGGCACCAAGTCGCCGTAGCCCACAGTTGCCGCAGTCGTAAACGCGAGCCACAACCCGTCGGATAGCGTGACCACACGTGGATCGAGCACCCAAAAGCCGAAGCCGCCAACAAACAAGATAAGCATTGAAATGCCGACCGAGTACCAAAGTCCTTGGCGAACTAGTACACGGCGGCGCCGAGGGCGTGAACTCATAGAGAATAGGCTGCAGGTAAAGGGGCACGAATTGCAACACACATCGTAGACGAGCGCCGCAGCGATCGATGCGAGCGACGTGCGCCGGTTTGACGTGCATCAACTCAGGGCGAGGCGACAATGGTCGCGCGTAACAGTGACACGAAAATAGGAGGCTTACTATGAAACTTGCGATGCTTTCCGATATGGGGTCGACTTGTTTTTGGTGCAAT
This sequence comes from Pseudomonadota bacterium, assembly GCA_029571495.1. Taxonomy (GTDB): domain Bacteria; phylum Pseudomonadota; class Gammaproteobacteria; order Burkholderiales; family Casimicrobiaceae; genus Casimicrobium. Next base: position 13 of record JAKPSO010000857.1, on the reverse strand, counting down.
AACTAGCGGTAGG
>JAKPSO010000819.1 GCA_029571495.1 Pseudomonadota bacterium | reverse complement strand
CGCCAAATTCTCGAGCTGTTCGCTTGAGACTGCGATCCTTTAAGGCCACAAATCCTTAAATCCGAAAGTAATAGGCTTTAATCCGAGATTCGTATGCTTAATGGCGAACACCACTCGAAAAAGCGCTCCTATACTTCGGCGACATGAAGATCGTGAAAGCATCTAGCCACCTTCCAAAGCATAACGAGTCGTTTCCGTTATGGCCGGAAGCTGTGCGCGCGTTACCCACGTCGTTTGCTCGATCCGCGCTCTTCACCGTTGGTAGCTTGAAGCACAAACGGGAACAGTGCAAGGAGACCACCATAGCCACTTCGGCTGGCGTCGACATGATTTTCACTGGGGAGGAACTGCGTCAGGACGATGAAGATGTGTTCCTGCAACTTCTCCACCTCTCGCGTGGACAAGCCGCGGGGGCGCCTGTCGTTTTCGGCACACACGCCATGCTCCAAGAACTGAATTGGGCAACCAACGGGCAGGGATACAAACGCCTGAAAGCAACCCTTGATCGAATGCAGAGTGGCAAGATCAAGCTTCAGGCAAAAGAGGGCAGAAAAGGATTTGTGGGCTCTCTGTTGTCGAGTTGGGGTTGGACTGATGACGAAAACACTTCGTCGACTCGATCAAAAATGTTTGTTCGATTTGAACCAAGCATTTTGGAGCTATTCGGGATACAGCCTTTTACCCAATTGCAATGGGCTGAAAGAAACAGTCTTGATAGCACCATGGCCAAATGGTTGCATACATTTCTCATCACTCAGCCAGTAACGCGAGGCATTCGTCTGACGGAATTGCTTGCTCTATCTGGTTCAAAAGCGAGCACGATGACGGTGTTTCGCCAGACTCTACGCGGCGCGCTTGATGAGCTGAAAACGAAAAAGTGCATTGCCGAGTGGCGACTTGAAAAGGAAATACTTTACGTCGCGCTAAATGGCGAGCAAATGCTGCGACTAACACCTGGCAGTGTGCTCGACATTACCGAATTGAAGCTGATTCCCACTATGTAGAAACGATGACCTAAAAAGCGAAAAGCCCACCGTTACGAGCGGCGGGCTTTTCAATCACAAACGCTCGGAGCGGTAAGTGATCCATCTCTTTTTGGAAGGAGAGTGTGGAGGTATCTTGCCACGCCCGGGCACCGTTGTCAAGGAGACAACATGGATGCCGTAACTTACGTGGCAGATGATTTGCCGCCCATTGTTCAGCGGGCTCTTTCGAGACTCGCTCACCCAGACTACTTCGTTGAGCTAAACCCCGTTGAACGATTCGCGCTCAGCCAACTTGTTCGTCGTGTCGATGCATCGCTTGCAACAGAGATCGTCTGGTGCAAGCGTTCAAATTTCGCGAAATTGCTCGCAGTCAGCGAAGCAACTGTTTATCGTTTGCTAAGCAAGCTCGAGAAGCAGGGCTTGATCCTCCGTGAGGAACAAACCCGTTCTTACTCCGGAGCATTGTCAGTAGCCGCAATTCGCTTCACTGAGGCGGCGCTTGAGTTGCTTGGATTGCACGCAAAGCAACCAGAAACCCTGTATTCGAAGTCGAATAAAACCGGCCGTCTCTCAGGCATGCAAGACCCTAACCAAGAACTAAATATTCAATTCGCTACGCGAAAACAATCTAACGAACCGTTGGCAAAAATTCCGGAAGACCTACGCGAACTGCACACATCAAGAAACTTATCCACAACGCAGATATTCATGTTGATGGGATTGGCAACCAAAGCCTCAACACGGCTTAGCGATATCTGGAGCGTGATCAAGGACCGAGTAGCTCGACAACTGGCATCAAATGCTCTGTTTGCCTATTTGAGGAAGCTGATCGCCACGACCAAAGACTGGTCGTTCATAGCACGTGGCGACGCGAAAGCTAAAGCTGATGTTGAGCAACGAACCGTACGGAAGGAAATGCTGACAGAGCTGTACCAGGCGCAGGCAGGAAGATCGTTCCAATGGGGGGATGTGAATGTCGAAGTTTGCCCTACCGGTACAGGGTTCCTCTCATGTAGAAACTCATCAAGATCGTGGAGCCTACCTCCGCAATCCGAAATGGGAGCAGCGTTCTGGGATGAGCTAAGTAAAGCGATCCAACTGCACAAGGACTAATCCACGGTCTGGGCCGAGGATTGGTATGCAAACTTCATTCTGTGAGGCTTTACAGTAAGTGAATCAAAATCCTTGAAGGTTTCGTATGCGACAACTTATCTTGTCTGTCCTCATAGCAGCAGCGTCGGGCTCCCCAACACACGCTGCTCCTCCCGATGTCTCTCACCTGAGTACGCGTGATCGAGAGCTCGTTCTAACGTGTGAGCGTGTAAACGGGTACATCGAACGCGAACTGAAGTCGAAAGGAGCGTCGAACGATCTAAGCCTTGAAGGCATGTGCATGTTTGGTCACCTTCAATCGATTTCTTGGTACACGTGCATGGAGAGGCAATTCAAAAGTAATCTCACGCAGAAGCAGGCTGCTATGGCTTGCGTCATGCTACGAAGGGATGTTGAGGCACCTCAAAACCTCCACAGCCAAATGCGTTAATTGTTGGCCCAGACCCATCATTAAAAAAAATTCGCAAAAGCCCTTGCATTCGATAAATGCGTTGACTACAGTAGAGGCTCCAAAGTCCTTCTCATGAAGGCAACCTGCTGTATCAGCAGGCCTTGGCTCTGCCAAGTGTTGAGGTCAGCCTAACGGCAACTCCTCACGGTCCCGCGATGGACGGCTCATCGCAAGTAAACACCGGCCCTTCAGGCCTTCGACACATTGTGTCTTTGGCCAGTTGCGGCTCAGGCGCGTAAGACCCTTTTGGGCAGCCCTGAGTTAGCCGGTCAAACTCCCGCAGGAGAGCCATTCCTGCAAGCGATCGAATCTCTGTTTTTTAGAGTCGTGAACCTGCGTTAAAGGATGCGGTATCGATGCGTCGGTACCGGCTTGTGACGAAGCGAAAGTTTCGTACACAGCCTAGATCGCTGTCTCCCGAAAGGAGCGCGGTCCTGACACCAAAACGGGAAGCCATATGGCTTCCCGTTTTTCTTTTGAGGCTAGCTAATCTTGGGGCTAGGCCGATGATTAGCCCGAAAAATCGGCGGCTAGGCATGGGATATTTCGTTGCGCCACTTGCACAATGAAAGGAAATCTCATGGTCGATTCAACAACCTCCGCAGCTCCAACGCCGGATACAGGGAACCCAAACGAGCTCCAGTCCAATGACGAGAGCACACACCCGATCGCTGAAGGTGAAGCCACACCGAAGCGACGCACTAGAGCAGTGAAACTGGTTGAGGCAATTCCAGCCCCCGCTGAGACCACGAACACTGAACCGCAAAGCGATCTAGTCGTGCCCGAACTTGCCGGCGACGGTAAGGTCCCTGACTCAACTGCCGAGACAGAACAAGCGCAGGGCACCGAAGCGATTCAAGCGCATCCAAAACGTTATTTGCCTCGTCGGAAGTTGACACCCAAAGAACGCGCTGCCTTACGAAGAGAAGCTCGACAGAAGCTTCGTACGCTTGCCGCTGAGACTCGTGGCTTCAAGGCGGAACTCGAGTTCACACTAACGACTAAGGTGGCCACCGCAATTTACAAGAACACATATGCCGATGTGGTTGAGCGTACAAACGCGCTCGTCGGCGGCGCAATCGGTGGCCTCGGCATTGACAAAGGTTTAACGTTCTTGGAGCCATTGCACAAGGCCTTTGATGTCGCCGACGAGCAGATCGCGAAGCTCTTCGAGCCAATTCAAAGTGACATTGCAGCCGCTCAGTCTCGGTCGCGAAAGATCACCATGGTTGACGCATCTACCCCTATGCTGAAATCGCCCGTGACTGTCAACAACATTTGGTCGAAACGCTACTACGATCTTCTTGCGCAGATTGACACTTGCGTCTCGCGCACCTATCTCCTCCAGTTCGATGGGCTACGCGATGACCTCGACGTACAGCAACTGGAGGAACGGCTTCGCAAAATTCCCTATGCGTTGGCCAAGAGCGTCGCTGGACTGCAGATCAAACTGTACAAGGAACGCAACGCCGAGCAGCGCGCTGCATACGAAGCGGATCATGCACTAATCGAGGAACCTACCACTGACGGTGGTGTAACCGTAACTGGGAATGCTGAAGCGAACGAAACCGTGGCAGGTTCGACACAAAGCAGTACCGAGCTCGCTCAGGCCGCGTGAACGAAGCACAGCTAGCGGCCGCGCATTCACTAGAACACACATCAGTCATCGCGCCGCCAGGATCCGGAAAAACGCACACTCTGGTCGAGCGATGTGCACATCTTGCGAATACGTTCGCGGGTGTGCGCATCATAAACGTAACATTCACACGCGAGGCAGCCGACGAGATGCAAACTCGTGTTGCCCGACGGGTTGGTGCCTCAACTCCGTCGATTGTTAGTAATACTTTTCACAGCCTCTGCAAGTCGAGACTGGTGGCGCTAAAGTTGCTACCCGAGCGAATCATCCAATCTGGCTATAGGAGCCATCTGCTGCGTAAGATCACGGCGGAGGTTGCATTCAAACATAAGGTCAACCTAAAAGATGGTGATGCCGGGGTTGTCGTCGAACAACTCAAACGCTTTGGCATCAATCCAACCGAATATGACCCGTGGAAACAGGATGTTCTTGCACTCTACGAGAAAGGGTTACGCGACGAAAACTGCGTTGACCTCAGCGATTTAGTGTTGCGGTATTTGAAGCGATTGGCAGATGGCACCATCGAGCCGTTTCGCGCGGACTTTCTGCACGTCGATGAATACCAAGATACTGACGCTGGGCAGCTTGATTTTGTTTTGCGGCACGCGAACTCAGGCTGCGTTACGACAATCGTCGCAGACGATGATCAGGCAATCTACAGCTTTAGGGCATCACTCGGTTATCAAGGGGTGACTCAGTTTGAGGAACAGCTCAATGCACGAAGAATCATTCTGACTACCAACTATCGATCACGCGCTGAAATCGTTGAGTCAGCAAATGCGCTTGTAGCCAAGAATGTTGGAATGCGCATTGAGAAACACGTACACGCTGAGAGGGGTCAAGGGGGAAAGGTCCAAGTCATCGGCTTCGCCAAGCGAGAGGATGAAGCAGCTCATGTTCGCATGGTACTTCAGGCAAATCCGTACGCTGGGTGGGCTGTAATTGCTCGCAACAACGCCGATTTGATCCTGCTCCAAATGGAGCTGATAGTGCACGGCGTTCCTTTTGTCCGGTTAGGCCCTGGGCTCGGGGATGGCGAAATCACCGCAGCTTTCTTGAGTCTCTTGCGAGCGTCTACCCAGCGGCCGCTAAACGAACAGGCCATAGAATATTTTCTCTGTGCGCTTGGTGCGCCAATGGCCGATGCGGCCCTTTTACTCGCTCAGGAGTCTGGGGCGTTGACTGACGCAGTGAAGTCCCTGCGAACTCACCTCGGGCATCCTTCCCGACGTTCAGAAAAAAGCGACATGGACTCTTGGCTTGCGAGCGTCGGCGTGATAGCAGAGCAAATGCTAGCCTCTGTCAATGCACTCTATAACCCATCACCTAAAGCGATGATGAGACGAGCTACGCAATTGGACTTTGTCACTAATTCGCTGCTGAGACTCAACGGCTCGTTGCTGCAGCGCTTGGCGCTCATTGAAAAGGGTTCAAACGGTGATGAGCCTTCTGTGTCCGATGGGCGGGCCGTGTTGTTAACAGCGCATGCATCAAAAGGAATGGAATTCCCAAAAGTTTGGATCGTGCAAGTATCAGAAGGGACGTTGCCAAGTAGTGAGTCTGGGGCGAATATCTGGGAGGAAAGGCGATTGCTGTTCGTAGCGATGACCAGAGCGAAAGATGAACTCTACATCTCCTACTCAGACACCAAAAGCGCGTTCATCGACGAAGTTCAGGAGCGAGGTTGAACCATGGATCGAAGATGTTTTCTCGGCGCGATCCTTGCGCCCGGAGTGGCGTTGGCCTCCCCTGGTTGGTCGGAGTTTTGGGCGCAACCTAGAACACTTTGGTTGCGTCGTTCGGGTACTAACGAGGAAGTCAAACTGACGTACTGGAAAGACGGATTGCTGTTGCGAGATCCATACATCCAGCTCTGCCGTTTCCTACGTGACGTTCATACCGGGGACGCCGTTTACATGGACCCTAGGATACTCGATCTGATGTTTGTGGTGCATGGTTATCAGTTTTCAACTGTGGGTGCTACGTCACGCCTAACCATCACGAATGCTTACGAATCGAAGCTAACGAATCGCCGTCTTGTCATGACACATGGGGCCTCGCGCACTTCGCGGCACATGAGCGGTCAAGCGGTTGACATCGCGAATCCGATTCGTCCGCAGGATTACGTTGAGTACATGAAATACCTGGGTGCCGGCGGAGTCGGCTACTACCCGGATTCAGGTCATATGCATCTCGACACTGGTCCAAAGCGTTCATGGACGAAATCCAAGTTTTGACGTGCGGCCGTCCCTTGTGCGTGGGGCGTGTAATCGCGTACCTCATTCTGGGACTGGTAACGCTACTGATCCCGAATCAAGTGGTGATGAGCTCCGTGGTGCTTATCGTGCTTCTGTACGCGCGCGGGACGCATTTGGTGGCGTTCGCGTTCGGTTGGTTTGCTTCCACGCTCATTGGATGTTTGGCCGCACTATGGCATCCGTCGTTCGCCATGGAAGGCGTGAGCCTGATGGGTACCACTAGCATTGCGATTGCATCTTCGATGGGACACGCTTCCCTATTTGCGATTGCAGTTAGCGTTGAACGGAGACATCCGAATTTGAGCGGATGGCTCCTTGTCCTTGTGCTGTTGTTGCCTTGCCTACCGCAGTTG
>JAKPSO010000815.1 GCA_029571495.1 Pseudomonadota bacterium | reverse complement strand
CTTGGAGTGGTCGTCGCACTTCCGATGCTCATTAGTCAATGGACGAGGTCGCGCGCAGCTACGCCTGCGTAGCACGAATGCGCCGTTAAGTCAGCGAAACTGGGAACTGGCGCGTTGTGCTGGTCGTCCTTCAGACTTCGTTGCCGATTTGGCGAGAATGCTTAGATGAAATCCTCGTATCCCCAACGCCGCTCAGCGGCTCCATTCCTTGCGGTCGCGTTTGCGCTGGCGTCAGTTTTTTCCGGTGTTGTAAGCGCAAGCGCGGGTATTACGCCGTCGCTCAACGGCAAGTACCCCGTTGGTTGCAGCAACGTTGAACAGGACTTTTCTCGGCTTCGCGCTGGTGAAGCTGCGTCCGATTACTGGGAAGGCAATCCCCTTTCCGACGGGTCGCACTACGTGACAGAACTACTCGTCAGCCCGGCCAACGCGCTGACCTATAAAGTCGCCGTGCCGACGACGAGCGAAATCGATGTGTTCGAGAAGCAAGGCGGCAAGCAGTTGCAGTATGCGGCCGTCGCCTGCTATCCCACGACAAGCGCAAACACACGCGCCGATTACGTGCTCCCATCGGGCGTGAAGGTCGCCAAGATGCAGCGCGGAGCGGAAGCGCCGATCATCGGCGCGAATCCCGAAGCGACCGATGGGAAGTGGCCATTGTTGGTGATGAGTCACGGCCTTGCGGGATCGCCGCTGGGCGACGATTACGTGCAAGTGATGGCGCGGCTGGCCGCTGAGGGCTACGTTGTGTTCGTGCCGTTTCACGCCGATGCGCGCTACTCGCGAATCCATATCGACAACGCGGCGGACGCTTTTTACGTCTTCACCAAGTACAACGAAATAGCCGAGATGGAAGCGATTCGACCGCTCGGATTGAAACAGGGGCTCGATTACTTCTTGTCAAAACCCGAGTACAGCGGCGCCATCGATCAAGATCGCATAGCGGGCTTCGGTGCGTCACTTGGCGGCATGGCGATGATGTTGGTGCAGGGCGCGAAAATGACGACGAGTTGGGGCGGCGCAGAGCGGGTGATCGTTCGCGATAACCGGTACAAGGCCGTAGTCGGATATGTGCCCTATTCCGGCCAAAGTTTCCTGCCGGCATTTGGTGATAGCAATGGGGGCGTGCGCGGTGTGCGCGTGCCGTACCTGGGCATCGGTGGTACGGCCGACGTAGTCGCGCCCATTAGTCGCACATCTCAGATGATCGCCGCGCTCGGCGGGTCGAAGTATTTCGTCACGATCGAGGGCATGCCGCACGGCTTTCGTATCGAAGACGCACCCGAAGTGTTCGGATGGACGTTCATGTTTTTGAGTGCGCATCTGTCGCGCAATCAAGCTGATCGTGTTGCATTCAATACGGTCGACAGTGTGCCCGGCGGTTCGGACGATCGCGTGCAAATACGCAAAACCTTAGGGTGGGGCTCGCGCGATGAACTTGAGGTTGTTGACTATTACTCACCCTCGTCGAAGAAGTACTTCATGACCGGACGCGCCAATGAGATCGCTGCGTTGGACGCCCTGCCCCAACTCTGGCAACGCACGGGGCATCGGTTTGCCACGCAGCGGCTTGACTCGCCAATTGGCAAGCAAGTGCGCAGATTTTGGGCAAACGACACGGCCGCAAATTTGAACACACACTTCTACGGCGCGAGCGATTCGGATTGCGCGCTTGTGCGAGCCCAAACTTGGTCAAAAGTTGACGAGGGATATGTGATGCGCGCGCAAACGCTTGAGCAGATCTACACACTTTTACCGCCGACCCCGCCGCCTACGTGTCCAGCCGATACCGTGAAGGTGATCCGCCTCTTCAACAAGACGACCGTGAATCATCGCTACGTAACGGAGGGATTATTGGCTAAGATGTTGCTCACGTTGGATTGGCAAGTCGATGGGCCAGTATTTTGTGCTGGCAAGTACGAAGATTGATCTTATTTGGGAAATTTTGCGATGGGGAAATCGTCAAAGGCCTGTGTATCCCTGAGTGCGCTGCTTGCCACTCTTTTCATTGGAGGCATGTCGCCGGCGCTTGCACAGTCAGCCTATCGTTGCGAAGATGGCGGGAAGGTGACGTACGGCGATAAACCCTGCCCATTGGGACGTGCGGTAGCGCCGACGCAAGATACGCCCGAGCAGCGGGCCGCAGCCGTCGCGGCCAGCGAACAACTACGTAAAGATCAGGCCGACCTCAATAAGCGGTTGAGCGAGCGAGAAAAGCTAGAAGCGCAAGAGCGCGCAGCCGCGCGTAAAGCAGCTGCCAGCGGCAAGGACAACAAGTTCAAGAAATCAAACGCAAAAAAGGCCCAATCCGCCAAACAAAAGGCGGCGGCGAAGAAGGCTGCAAAGCCTCGCGGAAAAGGAAAAGCGGCGGATAATCGCAGTTACTCGAAATCGAAGTAAACAGTCGCGAGTTCGCTATGCCCCGTCAGTACACCCCATCGTGGCACGCGCGCTATCTCTCGATGGTGGTTGCGGGCGTCGCCTGTCTGGTCGCCGGGTGCGCAACTGCTCCGGCGCCTAGCGGCGTCAATTATCCCGGCCAGACCTCGGGAGCCAGTCCGTCAACTGCTGCTACGGTTTCTGGCACTGGACGGACAACACCGGC
>JAKPSO010000076.1 GCA_029571495.1 Pseudomonadota bacterium | reverse complement strand
GGTTCCGTCGTGGGCAACTGATTTCCTGCGGCCTGTACAGCCTCGGACATGGCAGTAATGACGCGCAGAAAACCATGGGCATCATTTGGTTGTTGCTGATCATCGCGGGGCTTGCGACCAAGGACGTTAAGACATTGCCGTATTGGGTGATTATCAGCTGCTACATCGCGATCTCGGTCGGTACGTTATTCGGTGGCTGGCGCATTGTTAAAACCATGGGCCAGAAAATTACCAAACTCAAGCCCGTGGGTGGTTTCTGCGCTGAAACGGGTGGAGCCATCACGCTCTTCATCGCGTCGAGTTTTGGCATCCCGGTGTCCACGACGCACACGATTACCGGCGCGATCGTCGGCGTGGGAGCCGCGCGCAAAGTCTCGGCTGTGCGCTGGGGGATCGCCGGGAATATCGTGTGGGCGTGGGTGTTGACCATCCCGGCGTCGGCCTTCATGGCCGCGCTTGCTTGGTGGGTCGGCAAGCAGTTCCTCTAACGTGGCCGCTCCTGCGAGTCGCACCGCTGAGAGTTCGGGCGTCGTTGAATTCAGTCGCCATTGGCGTTGGCTCTTCGCTGCGGTTCCGTTGGCGATTGTTTTGGCGGCGCTCGCGGCCTGGTGGGTGCCCGACATCGCTTTTTTTGAAGCGTGGCCCGCATTCAATGTGCTGTTCTTTCTGGTCGGGCTCGCAATCCTGCCAGTGTTTTCGCCGAACGCGAGTTTGTCGCGAAAGCTCATCCACATCTCCGTGTTCGCACCGATCGCAGCGGTGTTCATCGCTGTGCTTATCGGTGCCGCGCTCGATCGGTACTACGGCAATGATTTGCGCCAGACGTTTTATTTGCGCTTTCAAACTACGCTCATCGCCGGTTTGTCCGCGGGGTTGCTCTACGCTGCCGTGGTCGGAGCGATTGTCTACCTGCGCGCACAACGCGTGGCGATTGCCAACAAGCGACTGACGAGCGAGGTCAAGGAAAGCGATATTCAGCGGCAACTTACCGAGACGCGGCTTCGCATGTTGCAAGCACAGATTGAGCCCCATTTCCTGTTCAACACGTTAGCGTCCGCGCAGCAATTGGCACAAAAGGGCGCACCTGACGCAGCGAAACTCATCGGACACTTGGTGCGATTTTTGCGGATGTCGATTCCGTCAATGCGCGACGACAAAGGCGCGCTGAAGCGCGAGTTTGATCAAATCAGTGCGTACCTCGCGATCATGCAAACCCGCATGGGTGATAGGTTGACTTTCGCAGTGTCGGCCGACCCGTCGGTCGAGCAGTTTTCGTTGCCGCCTGCGCTTGTCATGACGTTGGTGGAAAACTCGATCAAGCATGGCATCGAACCCGCTGCCGATGGTGGACACGTCGACGTCTCTGCACAGGTCGAAGGCGACGCGCTTATCGTGAGAGTCGCCGACACGGGCGTGGGGTTTGTCTCGACCGACAGCAAAGACGCCGGTGGTGGCCTCGGTTTGTCGAACATCGCACAGCGCTTGCAGGCAATTTACGGCGATGCCGCCAAAGTGAAACTCACGCAAAACGTGCCGCATGGCTGCGTTGCAACGCTCTCACTTCCGTTAATCGCGCCTCAAGTCGCGACTTTAAACTCCTGAGCTAACACGTCGACCCAATATCTATGGACAAAATTCGCTGCCTATTTGCCGATGACGAACCTTTGATGCGCGAGCGTATGCGAGAGCTTCTCGCGTTGCACGCCGACAAATTTGAGGTGGTGGCCGAGGCTGTCAACGGCGCAGATGCGTTGGAGAAGTTTGAGTCGACGCAACCCGATGTTTGCTTCCTCGACATTCGGATGCCTGTGAAGACGGGCCTTGAAGTCGCGGGAGAAATTGGCGACCGCGCGAAGATCGTGTTTTGCACGGCGTACGATCAGTTCGCGATTGAAGCGTTTGAGCGTGGCGCAGTGGACTACTTGCTCAAGCCCATCGAAGAGGATCGTCTGGCGCTCACGTTGGAGCGTCTGCTGGGCGACGTCGATACACCCGCAGACGACGTCACGCCGGTCATTCACCTGCTGAACTCGAAGACGCCGCAGACCGCAGAGCGGCTCAAGTGGATCAAAGCGCTCGTCGGACAAGACGTGAAGATGTTTCCGGTTGATGATGTCATTTTTTTCCAGTCTGACACAAAGTACACACGTGTTGTGACCGAAACGGAGGATGTCCTGATACGCACGTCGCTGCGCGAGTTACTCGACGGCCTCGACCCCGAAGTGTTCTGGCAAGTGCATCGCGGTTCAATTGTGAACGTGCATCGAATCGCGAAAATTACCCGTGAAGGCGTGGAGAAACACTCCTTGGTGTTGCGCGGCTGCAAAGAGTCGCTCAAAGT
>JAKPSO010000774.1 GCA_029571495.1 Pseudomonadota bacterium | reverse complement strand
GCCGGATGCGCCATCGCGATGTTTTCCACATCGATCGAGCTGATCCACTCTCCGCCGGATTTGATGACGTCTTTGCTGCGATCCGTGATTTGCATGAAGCCGTCCGGATCAAGTGTGGCAACGTCGCCGGTACCGAAGTAGCCATCTTTGTCGAGAATTTGTCCACCATCGCCCTTGAAGTATTCCTTCACGATCCACGAACCACGCACCATCAAGTCGCCCGAGGCCACGCCGTCTCGCGCCAGCTCGTTGCCTTCGGGGTCAACGACTTTCATGTCGACGCCAAACACCGCGCGCCCTTGCTTCAATAGCAGCGCGCGCTGTGTCGGCCAATCGGCGTCCATGTGCTTGCCTTTAAGGTTGCCGTAGGTTCCCAGCGGGCTCATCTCGGTCATGCCCCACGCGTGATAGACCGTGACGTTGTATTGATCGCGGAACGCGTCCATCATCGCGGGCGGGCAAGCCGATCCGCCGATGACCGTGCGGCGCATCGTCGAGAGTTTGAGATTGTTCGCACTCAAATGCCCAAGCAGCATTTGCCACACGGTTGGCACGCCCGCCGAGAACGTCACTTTCTCGGACTCAAACAATTCGTAGATCGATTTGCCATCGAGCTGCGCACCTGGGAACACAATCTTGCAGCCCATCATCGGCAGCAGATACGGCAAACCCCACGCGTTCACATGAAACATCGGCACGACCGGCAATACGCAATCGCGCGACGTCACGTTCATCACGTCCGGTGACGCCGCCGCCATCGCATGCAGCATCGTCGAGCGATGGCTATACAAAACACCCTTCGGATTGCCCGTGGTGCCGCTGGTGTAGCACAAGCTTGACGCGAGGTTTTCGTCGAAGACAGGCCAGGCGTATTGCTCGGATTGCGCTGCGATCCAAGCTTCGTAACTCACCAGGTTCGCGATACCGGAATCAACAGGCAGCTTATCCGCATCACACATCGCAACGTACAGGCGAACGGTCGGGCACTTCGGCGCAATCGCTTTGATCAGCGGCAGGAAAGACATGTCGAAACACATCACCTCGTCTTCGGCATGATTCACAATCCACGCCATTTGGTCGGGATGCAAACGAGGGTTCACGGTATGCAAGACGCGGCCCGATCCCGAGACGCCGTAGTACAGCTCGAAATGCCGATACCCGTTCCAAGCCAGCGTGCCCACTCGAGCCGAACGCGCGAGACCCATCGCGTCGAACGCATTCGCGACGCGCTTTGCACGGCGATTCACCTCGGCGTAGGTCGTGCGATGAATGTCGCCTTCAACGCGCCGCGAAACGATCTCAGAATCCGAGTGATACGTCGCCGCAAACTCAATTGCCGACGAAATCATCAGCGGGTGGTATTGCATCAATCCTTGCATGGGGGCCTCCTTTACGTGAACGTGTTCGTGGCGAACGCATTGCCCGCCAGTCGTTTGCAAAGGATTATCGCCGCTTCGCCGCTATGGTCGCCGTGTTCGACTTCGAACCGATCTGCGGACGACATCTTTGTAGCTCTAGCCGCCGTTCTGCGGCGATTTACACCGCTTTTTGTTACATGTTGACTTTCGCATAAAACGAGCTGCGACGATAGTCGGACAGTCCATTTCCGCATAAAGTTGTCAACAAATCCGGTTCTGCGAAACGTGCGCCTTACGATGAGTACACTCGGCCGTAACTCCAACCACCCAAAGAGCCGTATCTCCACTCATGCCCAACTTGATCGTTCTCTTCGGACCACCCGCCGTCGGCAAGGCCGCTGTCGGGCATGAACTCGCCGCGCTCACGGGGTATCGTTTTTTTCACAACCACTTGACAGCTGACGCCGTCGCCGCGCTGTTCGGGTGGGGGGGCGAGACGTTTGGCCGAATGGTGAAGGCGATCCGCGAGACACTGTTGACGGAAGCCGCCTCGGACGCGTCGATTCCCGGCGTCATCTTCACCTACGTCTGGGACCTTCGAAGTGACGACGAAACCGCCACCATGCTTCACTACGCGCAACTCTTCGAGCGCCACGGCGGACGGGTCACCTTCGTCGAACTCTTGGCAAGCCTAGAAACACGAATCGCTCGCGAGGGCAGCGCGTTTCGCGTAACGCTCAAGCCCGCACACCGCGACGCAGAGGCCGCGCGCGGACGGCAGATCGAGATGGCCGAAAAGTACCGAATGAACTGCGACGGAGCGTTGCCCCTCAGCTATCCGCACCTCAAGTTCGACACGGAAACGCAGGAACCGAATGCGGTGGCCATTGCCGTTGCGCGAGCTCTCACGCTAGGCCAAGACGGCGGGAAAACGTAACTACGGCGCTCGCCGCCGCGTCCACGACTACGTGCCCCGCCGAAACCCGCGCCCCACCCAGCGCTTGAATT
>JAKPSO010000754.1 GCA_029571495.1 Pseudomonadota bacterium | reverse complement strand
ACGCACGCCGAGCAAAGAAGCAGCGGACATTAAGCACCGCTACGCCTGCGCGCTCACCAAACTGGTCGAACCCGACGAATTGATCGAAGTGCCCAGCGTTGCCGATCGTCCCGCGAAAGCGATGGCGCGGCACATGCTCGCGGAAGTTGTCGAACCGCGCGTTGAAGAGTTATTTCAACTTGTGCATGAACAGATCAAACGCTCCGGCTTTGAGCCGCTGCTTCGTTCGGGAATCGCGCTGACTGGCGGCAGTAGTTTGCTACCGGGTATGGCTGCGCTGGGTGAAGAAGTCTTTCACATGCCTGTGCGTCTCGCGGCGCCCGACTATCGCGGCGCACTCAAGGATGTTCTCGCCGCGCCAAAGTACGCGACGGCGATCGGCTTGTTGATGCATGGACGCGATCAACAGACGCGGCAGGCGGTGCTGCGTCGGCGCGATTCGGCGGCGGCGGGAATGTTTGCGAAGTTGCGCGATGCGTTCGGTATTTAGCGGTTCGAGGTCACAGGTTTTGGTTCGAGTTCGGTAGTTTTTTTAGTGTTGTTTTGTCTTACATAGGAGCGAAATATGTTTGAGATTGTTGATGAGAAAAGGGATGGCGCGGTCATCAAGGTGATCGGCGTGGGTGGTTGCGGCGGGAACGCCGTTGAGCACATGATTCGCAAAGGTGTCGCTGGCGTTGAGTTCATCGCTGCCAACACCGACGGTCAAGTGCTCGACAAAAATCCTGCGCCGCATCGCATTCCGCTCGGCGCAGAATTGACGATGGGACTTGGCGCTGGCGCCAAACCGGAAGTCGGCCGCGACGCGGCGATGGAATCGAAGATGGCAGTGCAAGAGGCCATTCGCGGTGCAGACATGCTTTTCATCACGGCCGGTATGGGCGGTGGCACGGGCACGGGCGCAGCACCTGTCGTGGCGCAACTCGCCAAGGAAATGGGCATTCTTGTCGTTGCGGTGGTCACCAAGCCGTTCCGTTTTGAAATGCAGAAGCGCGAACGCACCGCGCAGGCCGGCATCGACGAGCTGCAAAAGTACGTCGACTCGCTCATCGTGGTGCCGAACGAAAAGCTCATTCAGGTGCTCGGTCGCAACATTTCGCTGCCCGCCGCGTTTGCTGCGTCGAACGACGTGTTGCACGGCGCTGTTGCTGGCATTTCTGAAATCATCAACAAGCGCGGTCTCGTTAATCGCGACTTCGCTGACGTGCGTACGATCATGTCGGAACTCGGTATGGCGATGATGGGCACGGCAACCGCTAGCGGCGAGGATCGCGGCAAGGTCGCTGCGATGGCTGCTATTAAGAGCCCGCTGCTCGAAGACGTTGATCTACAAGGCGCGCGCGGTGTATTGCTCAACATCACCACGTCCAGCAACGTCGAACTCGGCGAACTCTATGACGTCACCGACACCGTTGCCGAGTTCGTCTCGGCCGACGCAACGGTGTTGTGGGGCCACGTCATCGACGAAGAAATGGGCGACGAAATGCGCGTCACCATGGTCGCAACGGGCCTCGGCGCTAAGCGCAAGATGCAAGCGGTTCAAGGTGGCATGGCCAGCGCGCCGCGGCTTGAACTGCCGGTCATGCGCACCGGCACAGACAACATTCCGGTGCTCGGCGACGCAGTGACCGCAACGGCAACCGCGACGACGGAAGTCTCGTACGACGAACCCGCCTTCATGCGCAACCCCACGCGAAACACGGCGCGATCGCTGGAGATCCCGACGTTTTTGCGCAAGCAAGCTGACTAGTTAGCACTTGCAACGCCGTGAACACCGAGCAGCGATGCTCGCCGTTCGCGCGCCAGTCGACAACACGCGCGCCACGTTGGCGAAGATTCGCTCCCTTCGCCCAACGCGGCGCGTTGTGTCGTCCGACAGCGACAGCACATTTGCGCTGACCCGGCGAACCCTATACTTTCGCCATGCCTAAGCAACACACTATCGCGAGCGACATCGCCGCCACCGGCGTCGCACTTCACTCCGGCGTTCGCGTTCAGATCACGCTTAAGAGCGCGCCTCCCGATACCGGCATCATCTTTCGGCGTACCGATCTCAAGCCGCCGCAAGACATTCCGGCGCGCGCTGATTTAGTTAAAGAAACGCGCCTCGCCACGACGCTCGTATACGGCAACGCCAAGGTCGCAACCGTCGAGCATCTGCTCGCCGCGTGCATCGGATGTGGCATCGATAATGCGATCGTCGAGCTCGACAATCTCGAAGTCCCGATCATGGACGGATCGGCAGCACCGTTTGTTTTTTTGATCGAGCAGGCGGGCGTGGTGGCACAAGACGCGCCACGTCGCTACATCGAAGTGCTCGAACCTGTTCGCGTGGAGATGGGCGAAAAGTTCGCCGAGCTGTTGCCGAATCCGCATTTTGAAGTGGACTTCACGATCGATTTTTCGCATCCCGCGATTCCGGACGATCAGTGTCGTGTGCGCATGAAATTGGACGACGAAGCGTTTCTCTCGCACATCAGCCGTGCTCGCACGTTTGGGTTCGCGTTCGAGGTCGAGACATTGCGCTCGATGGGTCTTGCGCAGGGCGGCAGCATGGAAAACGCCGTGGTGCTCGACGAGTACAAAGTGCTCAATCGTGAAGGGCTGCGCTTCGCCGATGAACTCGCGCGACACAAAGTGCTCGATGCTGTTGGCGATTTGTTTCTGCTCGGCCACCGAGTGCGCGCGAAGTACCACGCGTTTAAGTCTGGCCACGAACTCAACAACAAGCTCTGTCTAGCGCTGCAAGCGCGCCCGAACGCTTGGCGGTTTGCGGAGTAGGCTGCGGCCCGCTCCGTGGCGCACATCGCACACGCGTCCATTCCATAGTCGTGGATACAGCTTTTTCGGTTAATAGACCGGCAAATGGTCGTTAGCGCTCGAAAAATTCGATAGTCGAGCGTGCGAAAAAATAGCCATAAAGCGGCAAACAGCGGTCGTTTGACTAGAAAAGCTGTAACCGCTCTCGGCCGCTGTGGCCGTAAGAACTTTCCCGTCTCGCGTGTTGCGCGTCCTTTTTGCTTGACGCTCCGAAACCCGTGCGCCATAGTGCGCGCGTTCGGCGCTGCTACGTCCGCACTGACGAATTGTGCACACGCCGCCGACCACACGACGAAGTTTGATTTCAACGTTTCGGGGAGAAATTCATGTCCGGTTTAATGTGCTGCTTGTGGTGGTTCCTCGCGGGCCTATTGCTCGGCTGGTTGTTCCACTGGCTGTTCGACAAATTCTTCCGACGCGGTGGTGACAGTGGCGATCAGGGCACTCGCTCAACGTCTGCACCGGCCGCATTTGCGCCGGCTGCGCCGGTAGCCGCGCCTGCCTCCACCGCAGCCACTGGCCTTTCCGCTGTGGCGATTGCCAGCGCCGCGGGTTTCGGCTTCGGTAAGTTGAAGAGCCCGAACGGCTACGACAACTTCGAAATCATCGAAGGCATCGGTCCGAAGATCAATGGCGTGTTGCACGCTGCGGGGGTTCACACGTTCTCGCAACTGGCCGCGATGGACATTGCCTCGATCTCCAAAATTCTCGACGCGGCTGGCCCGAACTTCAAGCTCGCGAATCCTCAAAGCTGGGCGCAACAATCGGGTCTCTGCGCCAGCGGCGCTTGGGAGGCGCTGAAGAAATTGCAGGACGAACTCGTCGCGGGTGTCGCGCTCGCCAAAGACGAAAACGCGTAAGCGCAGGAGATCATCATGTCTCGAATCAACGAACGCTCGCCTGCCAATTGGCGAGCCTTTGACAGCGCGAGCGGTTGGGTTGCAGTGCTCTTAGCGCTTTTGCTCATCATTTTGTGGATGCTTGGTCGTGGGCCGAGCGCGTCCGGCTGTTGTGGAATGCCTGCTGCAGCAACGTCGGCGGCGACGAGCGCTGCGGCGACCGGTGCCGCTGGCGGCCTCACGTGGGGCGCCGATGGCAAGGTCACTTTGAGTGGCAACGTGAAAGACGAAGCCACGAAGAAGGCGATTCTCGACGCGGCGACCGCACGCTACGGTGCGGGTAACGTGATTGACCAACTCACGGTGAGCGCCGGTGCGGCGAACAAGGTGGTGCTCAACGGCGTGGTCACGAGCGAGGACGAAAGGAAGGCGCGTGGCGATTGGGCCGCGACGCTCTATGGCCCTGGCGTCTCCATCGACAACCTGCTGCAAGTGAAAGCGCCTGACGCGGCCGTGGCCGGTAAGCCACCGACGGTCAAAATTTACTTTGACACGGGCAAGGTGGACATTGACGCCAAGGATCGCGACGCGATTGCGAATGTGTTGGGTTACCTTAAAGCGAACGCAAACGCGAAGGCCGTGCTCTCGGGCTTCCACGACCCGCGCGGCGACAAGGCCAAGAACGAGCAACTCGCGAAAGACCGAGCCAAGAGTGTGCGCGACGTGCTGCGTTCTGCCGGCATCGACGAGTCAAGAATCGACATGCGCAAGCCGCAGGAAACGACGGGTTCCGGGGATAATTCCGAAGCGCGTCGGGTGGAGCTTAGCGTCGAGTAAAGAAACTTTGTTTGCTCAAAACTTGAAGGCCGACCTTGCGTCGGCCTTTCTTATGGCTTGACGCCGCGCGCGCTTCGAAAAAATAGCGAGGGATTTATGGCGATTGCATTGGACAAAGAGCGGCGTTGGTGGGTACTTGGCGTAGCGGTGCTCATCGCGCTCCTCATGGGCCTCGCGTACAAATTCGCGCGGCCTGGCGTGCCCGCGGAGGTGATCATGTCCACCGGCGGCAGTGGCGGCGCGTACGAAGCGTTCGGGAAAAAGTACGCCGCTGCGCTCGCTGAAGAGGGCGTCACGCTCACGCTCAAACCCTCGAACGGAGCAGTTGAAAACCTCGCACGGCTCAGCGACGAAAAGTCCGGCGTCGATGTGGCGCTCGTTCAGAGCGGCATTGCCGACCGCGAGAAGATGGAAGACAGCGGCTTGGTCTCGCTCGGCAGCATGTTCTACGAACCGCTGTGGGTGTTCTATCGTCCGGGAGCGTTCGCGCAACCTGTGACTTCCATCGCGGAACTCGCTGGTAAGCGCATTGCGGTGGGCGCTCAAGGCAGCGGCACGCGTGTTCTCGTAGGCGATGTGCTTGCGCTGCACGCGATCACCGCGCAGAACGCGACCTTCGCCGAACTTGCGGCGCAGGCAAGCGTGGACGCGTTGCGTGCAGGCACCGTCGACGCCGCGTTCATTGTCGGAGCAGTCGGTGCGCCGTTGGTGCAAGCGCTCTTTCGCGACGCGACGTTGCGCGTTGCGGATCTCGCGCTCGCGGAGACCTACTCGCGTCTCAAACCCTCGCTGTCGATGGTCACGCTACCAGCGGGTGTGATTGATCTGCCCTCGCTTATTCCGGCCACGCCAGTGCGCACTATCGCCGCAACCTCGAGCCTCATCGTGCGCGAAGACCTGCATCCGGCGGTGATCTTTCTGCTCATGCGTGCTGCGAAGAAACTGCATAACCCGGGCGGCGCGCTCTCGAAGAACAATGAGTTTCCGAGCATCGCCCTGCAACAGGATTTCCCGGTCGCGGCCGAGGCGGAGCGCTTCGCCAAAGAAGGTGTGCCGTTTTTGTATCGATACTTGCCATTCAAGGTTGCGAATTTCGTGAGCCGCGCGATCATCTTTTTGGTGCCGCTGCTCGCCCTGTTACTGCCGCTGACCGATTGGCTGCCAAAGCTCTATGGCATGCGCATCAAGTCGCGCTTATTCGCGCATTACAAAGAGATGAAGCGCATCGACGAGCACGTTCGTAACGCAAAGACGCACGAGGAACTGGACGCGGCCGAGCGCGAGCTTGATGCGCTCGACGCCGCGGTGGGTCAGATGGCGATCCCAAATGGCTACAGCAACGATCAGTTCGGCATCCGCGACGATCTCGATCTTGTGCGCACGCGCGTACAACGACGCCGCGAGGGGCTGCCCGCGTAGCAGGAACGGGATCCGCCGCTCGCGACAACGCGTGGAGGTTCGATAGCAACTTTTCGCATGTAGCGACCATTGCACGGTCGTTAGATGCCAATAATCGTTCGAGTCGAGATTTATGAAAACATTCCGCTAAGCGCCGTTTGACGGTCGTTGTGACCAAATAGCTGTATCGCCTCGTCGCACCCGGACGACAGCCGTCTGGGAGCATCGGGTAACCCCGTTATACTGCCTCGCATGAATATTGCAGTAGACACTGTCGCCATTCTGCGACGTGCGCGAAGCGTGCTTTCGACGGAGGCGGCCGCCATTTCGGCGCTCGAGTCGCGCTTGGCGGCGAACGGCGACGCGCTGGTGGCTGCGGTTCAGACGATTTTGGTGGCGACCGGGCCGGGGCGCGTGGTCGTCACCGGCATCGGCAAATCCGGCCATGTCGGGCGCAAGATCGCAGCAACGCTGGCGTCAACCGGAACGCCCGCGTTTTTTGTCCACCCCGCCGAGGCGAGCCACGGCGACATGGGCATGATCGCTGCGGTTGATGTCGTGATCGCGCTATCAAATTCAGGCGAAGTCGCAGAAGTCAACGCACTGCTCTCGCCGATCAAGCGCGTTGGCGCGAAGATCATCGCGATTACCGGCAACGAACAATCCACGCTAGGTACGGAAGCCGACATAACGCTCGACGCCGGTGTCCGCGAAGAAGCTTGCCCCTTGGGGCTCGCGCCCACGGCGAGCACTGCCGCTGCGATGGCGCTCGGCGACGCGCTCGCGATGGCGCTTCTTGAAGCGCGGGGCTTCACGGCGGAAGACTTCGCGCGCTCGCACCCCGGCGGTTCGTTGGGTCGAAAACTGCTCACACATGTACGCGACGTCATGCGCACCGGGGCGGCGGTTCCGACCGTCGCGCCCGACGCGACTTTGGCGCAGGCGCTCTTCGAAATTACCGGCAAAGGCATGGGCATGACCGCTGTCGTCAATGCCGACGGCACGCTGGCCGGGATGTTTACGGACGGCGACCTTCGCCGCTGCTTGCCGAAAGTCAGTGATTTCAGCGCCGCGCACGTCGCCGATTTCATGACGCGTACGCCGGTCACGATTGCGCCGAGTGAAATGGCGGTCGAGGCCGTGAGTCTGTTGGAGACGCAGAGAAAGACGCAGCTTTTGGTGGTCGACGTAAACGGCCAACTGGTCGGCGCGTTGCACATGCACGATCTGCTGCGCGCAAAAGTGGTCTAACGCGAAGAACATGGCAAGACATTCTCCCCCCACCGTTGCCGAGCGCATGCTCGCGGTTCGCGCGATCGTGTGCGACGTTGACGGCGTGCTCACCGACGGGATGCTCAATTACATCGGTGATGAAGAAATCAAATCGTTCTCCGTGCTCGACGGCTTCGGCATTACGTTGGCCAAGCAGGCGGGCTGGAAGGTCGCGCTCCTGACGGCGCGCGGTGGTCCGGCTGTTGAGCGCCGCGCGTCGGAGTTGGGCGTCGAACTCATCAGCGGAGAGCGCAGCAAGGGCGTTGCCTTTACAAACATCTGCGCCCGTTGGGGGCTACCAACGAGCGAGGTCGCGTACATCGGCGACGATTGGCTTGATCTCCCCGCAATGGCGCTCGCCGGTTTGGCGGCGACCGTGCCTAACGGTGCGGCGGCCGTGCGGCAGCGCGCGCATTGGCTTGCGGGTGTGCCCGGCGGCAGCGGTGCGGTACGTGAACTCGTC
>JAKPSO010000743.1 GCA_029571495.1 Pseudomonadota bacterium | reverse complement strand
ATTCGCTCTCGGGCAAACACGCGTGGCGTGAGCTATACGAGCGCATCCTCGCACGCGAAGTCGACATCGTCGTGGGCACGCAGATGCTCGCGAAGGGGCACGACTTTCCGGCGCTCACCTTGGTCGGCGTGATCGACGCTGATCGCGCGCTGTTCTCTACGGACTTTCGCGCGCAAGAAGATTTGTTTGCACTGCTCACGCAAGTCGCCGGTCGTGCGGGGCGACACGCGTTGCCGGGCGAAGTAATGATCCAAACGGAGTTTCCCGATCATCCGGTGTTTCACGCGTTGCTCGCGAGCGACTATGCGGGCTTCGCTGACAGCACGCTCGCAAGCCGCGAAGCGTTCGGCTTGCCACCTGCCACGCGCATGGCCCTGGTGCGTGCCGAGGCGAAAGACGCGCAGGCAGTTGCCGACTTTTTCGCCCGGGCGCACACCGTGCTGCGCGAAGCGCTCACCGAAGTCGACGGCGAAGTGTTCCCGCCACAACCCGCGCCTCTCGCGCGAAAAGCCGATTTCACGCGTTGGACGATGACGGCGATTGCGCCGAAAGTGCGGCCACTCGCCGACGCGTTGGCGAAGCTTCGCGAAACGATGCAGAGCGAGCGCCCGAAAGTACGTTGGGCTGTTGACGTCGATCCGTATGACTTCGGGTAGTCACCGCGACTTCGCTGCACCCGCAACATCTCGTTACAAACAAAACCCTTACGTCGTCGCTTGTTTTCCCGCGAGCGCAGTCCATATAGCAAGCACCATAAAACGTGTTTCCTCTTCCTCGTCTCATTGGAGTCTTGCTATGAAAAACTACACTCGCTTCGCCAAATCCGCGGTGATCGCTTCCACCTTGATTGCCGCTGGCGCTGCGCTCGCACAAGACCGCGGCGGTATGGGCGGTCCTGGCATAGGCCCCGGCATGCATCGTCCGCCGGTGGACATAGCGAAGCTTTTGAACCTCGACGCCGCGCGCACTGAAAAGGTCAACGCGATCCTCGCCGACGAACACGCCGCACGCAAAGCGCTGTGGGAATCGAACAAAGGCGCGCCGCAAGACGAAGCCGCTAAGCTCGCCTTCCGCGACAAAATGAGAGCACTGCGTGACGACACGCGCGCGAAGCTCACCGCACTCCTGACACCGGAAGAACTGCAAAAACTGCGTGACAGCCTGCCGCCGCCTCCCGGCCCGCGCGGCCCGCATGGCGAAGGCGGTCCAAAACCCGGCTAAACCGCCACCGCGCAATGCCCCGAAAAACGCCGTCAACAGACGGCGTTTTTTATTCGCGTCGCACGAACCTCTACGCCAGCAACTTTTCCACGCCAACGACAGTTATCTGGGCATTTAGCCGCGATTTTTGCATGTGTCGACTTAGAGACAATTTTGCGTGCAATGACCATTCTACGGTCGATAGGGCGGTGTTTCATGGCAAGCTGTTGTCTCAAAAAATGCCCACCACGCACACAATTTCTTACAAAGCATTCCGCCAAAACCCCGCTCTTTCGGTCGTTCGCGCGTTCTAATCTTCACATGGCCTAAACGGCGAGAAAAGCCGCGACCGCCCTGCTTCCTCCTAAACGATTGAATCAGACAAGACCGAAAGAGAGACTGCTATGAAACTCATCAAAACCGCCCTCGCCGTTGCAATGTTCGCCGCTGCTGGTGCCGCTCTCGCGGGCCCGGGAATGGGCCACGGACATCACCAACCGGGCGAGCGCATCATCAAAGTGCTCAACCTCGACGCCACCCGCGCCGCGCAAGTCACCGCGATCATGACCGACGCACAAACGCAACGTCAAGCGCTGCACGAGTCGATGAAAGGCAAGCGCGGCGACCCGGCAGCGCGTGAAGCCGCCCACACGCAAATGAAAGCGATTGGCGACTCGACGAAGGCCAAGCTCGCGACCGTGCTGACGGCCGATGAACTGGCGAAGCTCAAAGAGCTGCGCAAAGGCATGGGACCAGGACACGGTATGGGTCATGGCATGGGTCCGGGCCCAGCACGCGGCTAGCGAAGGTTGATATCGCCACACGTGTGCAGGCGAAAAAAGAAAGGGCAAGCTGCGAGGCTTGCCCTTTTCGTTATGCGAGCCTCACTAGCGACCAGTTCGCATCCCGCAGTGCAAATTGAGATAGTCGCGAATTGAATCCCAATCGGTGCGAGTCGCGGTCGCTCCAAACGTGACCCCATTGGTCACCGCAGTTCCCGTGAGTCCCATAGCCGCGCGTGAAAACAGTAGACCGTCTGTGGTCGCCAATATCGCACCGTCGCCATCAATGTCCATCGTGCAGCGAGCCCCTGTATACGCGTCACCCTGGAATCGATTCACACAAAAGTCGTCATTTGCTCCAGAGGACGCCGAGCACGCCGATGCCACGATGATGCCACCGTCGGCCTCCAACGCGACCGCGCTACCTAGGCTTCCACCGCCGCTCGGGGCGAAGAGAAATTGCCCATTCCCAGCAACCACACCATCAAAACTCGGGTCGAGCGCGCCGTATTGATTGATCCTCGCGAGGCATAGTTTGGTGCGTGCCTCCGCCGCGACATAACACCCGCCCACGACGACAATCTTCCCATCAGGCGCCATCACGCTCGCGTAGGCACTACTGCCGTCGGCGGAAGGCGCGAAGCTGAACTTGCCACCGCCGATTCCTGCCGGGCCGCGAAACGTCGTGTCTAGGCCAGGAATGTTCGGATCCTTGCGCAGAAAGCAAAACTCTCGGTTATTGGCCACGTTGTCGCATTGACCGACAACTAGCACTTTGCCGTCCGGCTGCAAGTGCGCAGACACCGGTTGGTCGTAGGCAGGTCCGATCGCCGTCGTCGTTCCCGTCCCATCAACGGTGCCGTTGTCGTTGAATCCCTGAAAGCAGAAATCCTCATTACACATCCCGACTACGAAAAAACCAGTGTCTGGGCGAAGCACAACAGCAAACCCGAGGTCGAGGCCCGCCGTCCGAC
>JAKPSO010000737.1 GCA_029571495.1 Pseudomonadota bacterium | reverse complement strand
CACGACCGTCGGCAGTGACTCCACAAGCGCCGCCATCTTCGGCAGCAAGCCAAGCACGATGAGAATCACGCCGCCAGCGACACATACGAAGCGGCTCTTAACGCCAGTCACAGCTACCAGCCCAACGTTTTGCGAGAAGCTGGTGTACGGGAAGGTATTGAAAATGCCGCCAATCAGCGTGCCTAAGCCGTCAGTACGCAATCCACGCGAAAGCGCTGCCTGATCGACTTTGCGATCCGTCATTTCGCCGAGCGCGAGGAACATGCCCGTCGATTCGATCATCACGACGATCATCACCAGCGTCATCGTAAGAATGAGCAACGGATCGAATTGCGGCATGCCAAACGAGAACGGCATCACAGGCGCAAACCACTCCGCTTTCGCGACTTTGTCGAAATTCATGAGCCCCATCGCCGTCGCGACGACCCCACCGATAATGATTCCAAGCAGCACGGAAATATTGGCGATGAAGCCTTTTGCGAATCTTGTGATGAGCAGAATCGAGATGAGAACAAGGGACGCGACGCCGAAGCCCGTGAGGTCCGCATATTTCGGATTCGGCACGGACGGCGCAAGCGACAGACCCTTTGGCAGCGCCGGTAGCGCGGAGCCCGGAGCCGTAGCGGCAGCGGTTGCGTCGGCAAGCCATTTCGCGTGGTCCGGATTGACCACCGAGGGAGCCGTTGGGCCAAACGGATTGCCAAAAATCCAGTTGATGCCGATGCGCATCAGGCTAATGCCGATCACCGCGATGATGGTCCCCGTCACGACCGGCGGAAAGAATCGAAGCATCCGACTCACCGCCGGCGCGATCAAAATAGAAATCGCACCCGCGCCGATGATTGAGCCAAAGATCAGCTGCGCGCCTGCGAGTCCCGGGTTCGAGTTCGCCATCGCCACCATCGGCGCTACGGCGGCAAAGGTGACGCCCATCATCACCGGCAGACGAATGCCGAACCATTGCGTCACGCCGAGCGACTGAATTAACGTAACCACACCGCAGCAGAACAAATCTGCGGAGATGAGCATCGCGACCTGCTCGGGGGGCAGTTTTAGTGCGCGCCCGATAATGAGTGGCACCGCAACGGCACCGGCGTACATCACCAGCACATGCTGTAAGCCCAGCGCACCAAGGCGCGGCAGCGGAAGTTTCTCGTCCACGGGGTGGACATTGGTGTCGGACATTGTGTTCCCTCCGGTAATTGATGAGTCGTGAATGCACCCCGTCGACACGTTGCACGCAGCAAGAAGCGTGCAATATCGTAATGGCACATTCGGAAGCCCGCAGCCTCCCCTCCACAGGAGACCGTGAGCGCACAGCCAGCCGCAGTCTAAGCACGGCGCGTGATTTTGGCTATTGCCGCGGTTTATGACCCTCATGCAACCGCGTCGAAACTTCAACGACGCAATCCGACGCGGCTAGACTTGCGGGCTCAATACGCCACGCGTTTTCGTTTTGTGACTTTATGAGTTGGACCAAAGACTATCCTCGCGACTTGATTGGCTATGGCCGCAGACCGCCCCATCCGCAGTGGCCACAACGCGCAAAGATCGCGATCAACTTCGTGCTCAACTATGAAGAGGGCAGCGAAAACACTGTGCTGCACGGCGACGCCGCTTCGGAGACGTTCTTGTCCGAAATTTCAGGTGCGGCTGCGTTCGACGCGCGGCACTTGTCGATGGAGTCGATGTATGAGTACGGTTCCCGCGTCGGCGTCTGGCGAATCCTGCGTGAATTTGCGAAACGCAATTTGCCGTTGACAGTGTTTGGCGTTGCAATGGCGCTGCAACGCAACCGTGAAGCCACGGCCGCATTCTGTGAACTCGGTCACGAGATCGCGTAGCACGGCAACCGGTGGATCCACCACCAACACATGAGCGAGGCGGACGAGCGAGCACAGATTGCCGCCGCGTCGAAGATCATTCGTGAGTTAAGCGGCGGTCAGTGGCCGTTCGGCTGGTACACCGGCCGCGACAGTCCGAA
>JAKPSO010000068.1 GCA_029571495.1 Pseudomonadota bacterium | reverse complement strand
CCTTCGATCTCACCTTTGCCGAAGTTCTTCGCGTTGGGCGAGAATCGCTTGGCGATGCCGTAACCCATGAACGAAGCTGGCGTTGCGCCGCCCGGCGTGATGCCCATCCAGCAACCGATGAACGAGCTACGGAAGTACGTTTTCCAGTACTTCGGCAGCATTTTCCAGGTTTCCCAAACCACGGCGGGCGTAATCTTGGCGGACTTGCCACGGAACGCAAGGCCTTCTTCCATCGTGAGCAGAATTTCACCGATACCGAACAAGCCGATCACGGCGATGAGGAAGTCGAAGCCTTTGATCAGCGGCTCGATACCGAACGTTAGACGCAACTGGCCGGTCACGTTATCCATGCCGATCGCCGCGAGCGCGAAGCCCATGAACATCGCAGCAATAGTCTTCCATGCGGGTTCTTTGCTCATACCAACGAAGCTACAGAACGTCAGGAGTTGCACCGCGAAGAATTCGGGCGGCCCAAATTGAAGCGCAAACTTCGCTACGAGCGGAGCGAGGAAGGTGATGATGATGATCGCCACCAGTGCGCCAAAGAATGACGAGCTAAACGCTGCGGTGAGCGCCTGCGCGGCCTGACCGTTTTGCGCCATCGGATAACCGTCGAACGTGGTCGCCACGGACCACGGCTCCCCAGGAATGTTGAACAAAATCGACGTGATGGCACCACCGAACAACGCGCCCCAATAGATGCACGAGAGCATGATGATGGCCGATGTCGGGTTCATGCTAAATGTGAGCGGGAGCAAGATTGCGACGCCGTTGGCGCCGCCCAACCCGGGCAACACGCCAATGATGACACCGAGCAAAATGCCGATGAACATGAGGCCTACGTTTGCGGGCGAAAGGGCTACCGAGAAGCCCTGCATGAGTGCTTGAATTTCTTCCATGGCTAGAACCCCAGTGCGGCTTCGAGGGGGCCTTTAATGAGCGGCACCTTGAACCAAATTTCAAACATCCCGAACAGCACGACTACAGTTCCAATGCTCACAGCGACACACATCGGGTAGCTGAACTTGCCTTGCCAGCGCATGAAAGCACCGATCAGAAGTGCACCCGAAACGTAAATTCCGAGCCACTGCATGAGAAACACGAATATCAGCGCGGGAAAGAACATGGCGCACACCATGCGCAGTTCGCCGCGCGAGACAAACGAATACTGTGTCGACAAGCGCATCGCTTTGAAGAAATTCACCACTGAAGCGATGCCCATCATGAGGCCGATGTAGAACGGGAAGTAGCCGCTTTCAGGCCCACTCGGCCCCCAACCCGCACCCATGCGTCGGCTGTCCCACATGATCAGCAGGGAAAACACAAAGAGTGCGACCGCTACCACAACTTCTAGTGTGCGCGTGTGCGCAGCACTTCTTTCCTCTGGCTCTGACATGAGGCCTCCTTCTCGATGAAATCAAATGCGATGGCTCGCGCGTTGTGCCCGCGCGTCACCCAAAGAACGAAACGGGCGCTGATCGGTTAAGAATCGCGCCCGTGGTGTGCCTTACTTCCCAGCTACGAAACCTGCTTCTTGCATCAGGTCGCGGTGGTGTTGGTCCTCTTTTGCGACCCACGCGGTGTATTCCGCGCCGCTCATGAATGTCGTGTTGAACGCGCCTTCTTCCATGAACTTCGCCCAATCTGGCGTCGCGCGAACCTTTTTCATGAGGTCAACGTAAAACGCCGTTTGCTCAGCGGTGACGCCCGGTGCCATGAAAATACCGCGCAACATCAAGTACTCAATGTTGAGTCCGCTTTCTTTGCATGTCGGGATATCGCTCCAACTCTTGTCGGCGATTTTTTCTTTTTGTGCGAGGCGCTTGGAATCAAACACGCACAAAGGGCGCAGCTTGCCACCGCGCCATTGCGCGACCGCTTCGATCGGATTGTTCACCGTCGATTCGACGTGCTTGCCGACCAGTTGCACGGCGACTTCGCCGCCGCCTTTGTATGGAACGTAAATGAACTTCGCGCCGGTCGCCTTCTCGATCATCGCCGTGATGATTTGGTCTTCCTGCTTCGAGCCCGTGCCGCCCATGCGCATCTTGCCACCCGCAGCCTTCACCGCAGCGATGTATTCCTGTGCGGTTTTGTGGGGGCTCTCTGCATTCACCCACAAGATGAATTCATCGAGCGCCAGCATGGCCACAGGCGTCATGTCTTTGTACGAGAACGGAACGCCCGTAGCCACCGGTGTGGTGAAGAGGTTTGACAGCGTGATGATGATCTTATGCGGATCGCCCTTGGAGTTTTTCATCTCCAGGAAGCCTTCGGCGCCTGCGCCGCCGCCTTTGTTGACAACCACCATTGATGACTTCAGCAGCTTGTGCTTCGTCACGATGCCCTGCACGAGTCGCGCCATTTGATCCGCGCCGCCGCCGGTGCCTGCTGGCACGACGAACTCGACAGTCTTCGTAGGCTCCCATGCATGCGCTGCGCTGGCGCATAGCATCGTCGCGCCAACAGCGACGAGTGAGAGTGCAGTTTTAATTTTCGTCAGACGAAATGAACTCATGAGGTTGTCTCCTTTTGACTTGTATGATGACTGTACGAGCGGAACTTTCATTTTGCTATTGATCGCGGTCAACTTTCGCAAAACATTGAGTGGGATTACCCGATGCGTACGGGGACAAAGCGAAGCGGCAATCGCAATCAACAACCCGCTAACGCCGTGTGACTCGTGATCGCGGACACGCCGACTTTTCTCGATGAACGTTCTCATCGCACGTCAACAGCTTTTGGCGTGTAGTGGCTTTGCGTTGACGCATAGAGCTTGAAAAAGGTCATTCTCGACATTCGAGATAACACGGCCGCAATCGAGCGCGGACAGTCGTTCATGGCGCAAAGCTGCCATTTCGTTTTAGTGAAGCGTTCGGAACGCGATCGTGGGCAGATCACGGAAAATACTGCACCGCACAATTGCGTCGCCGCCGGAAAGTTCTCGCCGAATGGAATACATCAACAGTTGGTTTTTGGGCTACGTTTTGCTCGGCGTCGTGGTTGGATTTTTGGCGGGGCTGCTTGGGATTGGCGGCGGCATGACGATGGTGCCGGTGCTCGCATTTATGTTTCCAGCACAAGGTTTTCCCTACGAGACACGCTTTCAGGTGATCCTCGCGACCTCTATGGCGACGATCATCTTTACGTCGGTCTCATCACTGCGCGCACATCACGCCAAGGGCGCGGTGAATTGGCGGGTGATGGGTTTGATGTCGCCGGGGATTTTGATCGGCGGGTTGATCGGCTCGCGCGTCGTTTCGCACTTGTCCACCGCGTTTCTCGCGATCTTTTTCATTTGCTTTATGTTCTATAGTGCGACGCAAATGCTGGTGAACTTCAAACCGAAGGCCTCGCGCACGCTGCCAGGCATGTTGGGGCTTAGCACCGCGGGCGTCTTGTTAGGCTTCCTCTCGGCGATGGCGAGCGTCGGCGGCGCGTTCTTCTCGATTCCGTTTTTGACGTGGTGCAATGTGCCGATTCACACCGCAATTGGCACGTCGGCGGCGCTGGGCTTCCCCATCGCCGTTTTCACCACGATCGGCAACGTGTTCAACGGCTGGAACGCACCCAATGTGCCGCAACCATCGCTGGGCTTCGTGTACTTGCCCGCGCTGATTGGCATCTCAATGGCGAGCTACCTCGTCGCGCCATTCGGCGCGCGGCTTGCGCACAAGCTACCGGTGCAAACGTTGAAACGACTCTTCGCCTTGATGCTGTACATCCTTGGGCTGAGGATGCTGTGGGGCGTGGTGACGGGCTAAAAAACGCTACGTGCGTTTGACCAACCGCTTGTTGATGAATTTCCACTCGGCGTCGCTCACGGGCGTGATTGAGAGCCGGTTTCCGCGCTGCAAAATCCGCATCTCGGAAAGCTCTGGAGCCGCGCGGAGCGCCGCGAGCGGAATCAGGTCAACGGACTCCACAAAGGAGACTTCGACGCAGACCCACAAAGGGTTCTCTGGTTTTGACTTAGGGTCGTAGTGCGGGTTCTTCTTGTCGAATTGCGTCACGTCCGGCGACGCAGCCTTTGCGACTTTGCAAATCCCAGCGATGCCTGGCTCGGGGCAGCTTGAGTGGTAGAAGAACACGAGGTCGCCGACTTTCATGTCATCGCGCATGAAGTTTCGCGCTTGATAATTGCGCACGCCGAACCATGCGCTTTGTTTGTCGCGCTTCAGGTCGGCGATTGAGTATTCGCTCGGCTCCGATTTCATCAACCAGTAACGCATGCGCACCTCCAAGTGAAAACGGGGAGCTTCACGCCCCCCGTCGTCGGAATAAAGACTCCCGCGCATGCCGCAACGGCCGGCACCTTGAACCGGGGTTCAAGAGTGGATGCCCCACGACGACTACAAGGTACAGCTGGCGACTTCGAGCTTACGCTCGAGCGAAGAGCCGCGCACACGGCCGCGGTAGAAGAGCATCCTCGCGACAAGCGCATTGGTTCAAAGAAATATTCGACCGCCACGCGCACCGCAGGAGCGAGACAAATTCTACGCTTGTCGCGCGCTACGCCGCCTGCGATTGTGCGAGTGCGGCCTTGGCTTGCGCCGTGATCGCGAGCACGCGCGCTTCTACACGTGGGTCCGCGTCATTTGACGGGCGCGTTGCCGCAAGTTCAAGGGCTGCGAGCAGCAACACGCGTTCAATTTCGGCGGTCGGTTGCTTACGCGCAATGACGGCGCACTCGGCTTCAACAATGGCGATGGCCTCCGCCAGTGCGGACTGTTCGCCTTCGGGCGCGCCAACGCGAAACTTGCGACCATGAATCGTGGCTTCGAGCGTTGTGCTCATGGTGAGACCTCGGCGACCGCCGGCGCTGGGTCGTGCGGAATATTTGTGGCGGCTGCGCGCAAGCGAAGACTTGCCGCTTGCATGCGCTCACTTTGTTCCGCGAGTTGTCGGCGCAGGCGTGCGTTCTCAGCAGCGAGCGCGGCAGCGCGTGCCGCCAACGCGTTCACTGCGGATTCGAGTTCGTCAAGGCTCTGCGTAGTCATCCTGCAACTATATCAAGGGCGCGATGAAAAGTCTGTGCGCTCAGCCGGTCGCGGCGCCGCGCATCGCTACGGAGCGGGCGTAGTGAGCTGTGTGTGGCTCGGTGGTAGATGCGTGTCGAGTGTCTTGTATTCAACCGAAAGAATTTCCAATTCTTCGAGGCCCGCGGGGGTCGGCAGCATCACGACATCGCCTTCGTGATTCTTGGTCAATACGCGGGCTATGGGGCTCACCCAGCTCACATATCCGCGCTGCGGGTCCACTTCGTCAAGCCCCACGATGGACACTGTGCGCTGTTCTCCGCGCGTGTTGACGACTGTGACCGTCGCGCCGAAATAAATCTGCTCAGTGTCGCGGGTTGCGGGGTCAATCACTTCCGCGGCGTCGAGTCGCTTGATCAAGTAGCGCATACGACGATCAATTTCGCGAAGCCGTTTCTTGCCGTAGAGGTAGTCGCCGTTTTCGCTGCGGTCGCCGTTGCTCGCGGCCCACGACACTACGCGCGTGACTTCGGGACGTTCGACGGTTGTGAGATGTTCAAGCTCGGCCTTCAGGCGGCCGTGCCCACCGGGCGTCATGTAGTTCTTGCTGCCTGCGGGCAGTGCTGGGAGGCTGATGTCGTCATCATCCTCAGGGGCTTCAGGGTTCTCTTTGGTGAACGCTTTACTCATCTATCTCGATTCGCGCAATGCGATGACGTTGGAGCCCGATGTTAGCGGAGCGTGCTCCGAATCTCATCGATTGTTTTGCACATAGCCTCGAGCGCGTCAAAGGTCGCCAGCGTCGGTCGGTGCAGCCGCGCACCGTCAACGGTACGAATTCGCGCATCTGCGGACGCATCACCGAACAAGCGATGCACGCCCCATTGCTTCTTGATTTCTGACAACGCGGCCGCATCAGCAAGCAGGATGGCGTCTGGACGCGCCGAGAGCACCGCTTCCGTCGAAACCTCGGGCGCCGGCAACGCCAATCGACCAAATACATTCTCCGCGCCGCAGACAGACAACGCTTCGCCGATCACGTGCTTGTCAGTTAACGTGAACAAGCGACCTTTGCCGAGTTGATAAAACACGCGAACCTTGTGAGCGTTTGCAAATTTCCTTTTCAAGAGTTCTACGTGTTGATCTTCTTCCTGCGCGCGCCGTAACGCCGCGCTGCGCAGATCGGCGTTGGCCGCCCAATCGCTGAACTTTCGTACCTCGCCGGTGATACTTGCAAGCGAGGAGAGTTCACTAAGCTGAACATTGAGCCCGAAGCGCCTTATAGCCTCAATGTCCGTACTACGATTGCCGCTTGGCCAAGCGATCACGATATCGGGCTTGAGTGCAACGACAGCTTCGACGTTGGTGCCGCGAAAGCCGCTGACCTTCGGCAGCCGCACAACCTCGGCGGGCTTGTCACACGACTCGGTTACGGCGACCACGCTGCTACCTGCGCCGGCTGAGAAAAGGAGCTCGGTCGCGTGCGGCGCCAAGCTCACGATGCGTCGCGTGGTGTTCGGCTCCGCGGCCAACGCGACGCACGAGACCGTAGCGCATGCGAATGCGACCACGCCGCGGCGCCAGAACGAAGCGCGACGGTAGGCGGTGTTTAGTAAGGCCAGTCGTGCCATCGCGACGTCAACTAGTGAACAACGGCGAGCGTCAGCCACGCCCGACGGCCACCCGTGGCGTAGCCGTAGGCGAGTTGATAGTCACGGTCCGTCGCGTTTTCTATACGTACACCAATCCGAGCTCGGGCGCCGATGGCCTTGCTTGCATACGCGGTGATCACTGCATAGCCCGGCAGAGCGCGCTGGTTCGCCGAATCGTCATAGCGTCGGCCCGAAGCAACGACTTCGATTCCCGTGGATACACCCATCACGTCTCCCGAAAGCTTGAGCGTGCCATGCGCTCGCGCGCGGCGGGGCAACACGGTATCGGTTGTTGTATCGATCGGCTTGCCGAAGTCCGCGCTGGCATCGATCAATAGCCCGCGGTATTGTGTGCTGCCCGCAAGCGTGAGTCCCTGAAGCCGTGCCCGTGAGACGTTTTGCGGCGCACAGTGGTAGCTCTCGTCACACATGAACTGGATCAAATCAGTGATGTGATTTTGGTAAACCGTCGCGCTGAACTTTGACCCCGTCGATGACCAGTGCAGCGCGGCATCGACGGTTTGGCCGCGCTCCGGTTTGAGGGACGGGTTGGCGTAGCCGGGGTAGTAGAGATCGTTAAATGTCGGCGCTTTGAAGCTGTTGCCCGCGTTGAACGTTGCACGTAGAGAGGACGAGAGGCGATATCCAAATGATGCGTTCACCGTTGATCGCGCGCCGAACTGATCGCTGTGGTCTAGGCGCGCGCTGGTGTTGAAGCGCGCCGCGTCGACTTGCCAATCCGCCCCCAAAAGAGCGCTGTTGGTACGCCGTGATGTCACAGGTAGGGCGTCGGTTCCTGCGACCGACTCGCGTCGCCATTCGAGTGCGCCAAGCAGGTTGAGTGCGGAGTTGATGCGGACCGCATTCTGCCAAGACAGCTGATCGTTTTGCGTGCGGTAGGCGCCGGGATAGTTCGAAATGAACTCCGATTCATCGGTCGCCGTTCCAGCGCGCCACGTGCTTTTCCATGCCGGACTTGCTTGATACTCTATCGTCACTCCCGTGTTTCTCACGACCGACTTTATGCGGTCGTCGTGAGTGCTGTCGCCGTCGTACTGCGCTAACCCTTGCGCCTCATATGCCGTCGCAGAGACGGCTAGTGTGGGCGTGAGCGCAATGTTCCCAGCGACGTGAACCGATGTGGAGCGATAGCCATCGCGATCTGGGTTGTAGCTGTAATCGGCGGGGTTCACGATGGCGTTGTAACCGCGACTGGCATTTTGGGCGACGGAAACGTTGAGTCCGTTTGCCGAATCGCCAAGACCAGCGGTGACGCTAAGCTGATGCGATCGCCATTCGCCGGTAGACGCTCGTAGCGATGCGCTACGATCACGGCGCGTGAAGATTTGGATTACCCCGCCGACCGCGTCCGCGCCGTATAGGCTCGCTGCCGCACCACGCAGTACTTCGATTCGGTCGATTTGGTCGACGTTGATGAGTTGCAGGCCGGACAGCCCGCTGTAAGAAGACCCGACGCGCTGTCCGTCGACGAGAACAAGCGTCTGATTGCTGTTAGCTCCGCGCAGAAATATCGACGGTGTGGATCCGGGGCCAACGCTCGAAATTTCGACGCCTGGCAGAAGCCGCAGCGCGTCGACGAGGTCCACGACACCTGCGTCGCGCAGATTGGCGCCATCGATCACCGATACGTCGCGCAAGGTGCCGCCCAACGGTTCCACGACGCGTGATGCGGTGAGCACAACGGGCTCAACGCGTGTCTGAGCAGCGGCGTTGAGCGACGCGCTCGCTGCGACTAGCGAACAAAAGAGAAGACTTGCGGATCGCCGCGGATGGCAGGGTCGTGTGCGGCCACCAAAAACATGCTGCATAACATTCCAAATAGACCAAGCCCTCCGCTCGGCGACAGGTAAGCGCCAGAGTACAAAAGAGGATTCGTGGAAAGAGAAAGCTGTGGTGCGGGTCTCGCGCATGGTGCAGCAGCGCGGACGAAGCAGCTTTCGCTTCACCGCGCTTCCCCGCACAGTTGGCATCAAATGCGTCGCCTGAGGCGGGCGACGCATGAGCCGGGCCGGTCTCCGGACTTCATCGCCGCTCTCGTGTCGTGCCTTCCCAAAACTATGTTTCAGTGGCGGTATCGACGAGCGTCTACGCGATTTACCGTTGCGGGGGCAGCATCGGAATTGGGAGGTTTTCACTCGCCGCACCGATTTCCCGTTTCACTCGAGAAGCGTTCGCCTATCACGTCACGCCACACGAGCACCTTGCTCAAAGTCTATTTTACAGGGCGCGTGCAACAATTTGAGGATGGCCACTGCTCCGACCGATCTTCAGCGTTACCGCCGTTTGCTTTCGTACGCGGCTCCTTACCGTGGTCGGTTGTTGGCCGGTACCGTCCTGTTGGCGTGCGTGTCGCTCTTGGAGCCGCTGATCTCCATCGCCTTTTCGCAGATCCTCGACCGCGCGTTTGTAGGAGAGGCGTCAGCGAAGGCGGCCGGCGTCGTGG
The DNA here is from genome assembly GCA_029571495.1 of Pseudomonadota bacterium. GTDB lineage: Bacteria > Pseudomonadota > Gammaproteobacteria > Burkholderiales > Casimicrobiaceae > Casimicrobium. The sequence continues at coordinate 2,015 of JAKPSO010000068.1, read as the reverse complement.
GGGCTGCTTCACAGAGCGCTTTGGCTAAGAGCTTTTTGGGGCCGGTGACCTCGGCTTTGCAAGGCATTCCGATTCTTTGGTTTCCGCTTCTGTTGGTCGCGATATTCGCGCTACGTGGAATCGCGAATTTTCTTGGCGATCTCGCGCTTCATTGGGTGGCCAGCCGCGTCGTGTTCGACCTCCGACAAGTTACGTTTTCGCACCTCTTGAAGTTGCCAGTGAGTTTTTTTGATCGCAACGCCGCGGCAGAACTGACGTCGAAAATCACCTATGACACACAGCAAATCGGTGCAGTCACGAGCCAAGCTTTGACGACGCTGGTGCAAGATTCGCTCAAGCTAGTCGTAGCTCTGGTGCTTATGGCGTCGATTAGCTGGAAGTTGACGCTGGGTGTTTTTGTGATCGCCCCTGTGGTGGCGGTGGTGGTGCGCGCGATGACGCGTCGTCTGCGCGCGGCAAGCATCGCGTTGCAGTCGGAGATGGGCGAGTTGTCGCGGTTTACGGACGAAGGTCTTTCGAACCAACGCTCGATCAAGATTTACAGCGCGTTCAAACAGATGGCCGAGGCGTTTTCACTGCGGAGCAATCGCGTCCGTCGCACGATCATGAAGCAAGAGACAGCCAATGCGGCTAGCGCGCCATTAATGCATCTCGTCGTTTCTCTGGCTATTGCGGGCATCGTTGCGCTGGCGATCCAGGAAGGGCAACGTAACGCCATGTCGGCGGGTGACTTCTTTGTGTTCTTCACCGCGCTCTTGTCGCTCTTGCCACCAATCAAAAGCATTTCGTCGATCAACACCGTGCTGCAGCGCGGCCTCGCCGCCGCGTCTAGTGTGTTTTCAATTCTCGATGAACGCCCGGAACCCACGGCCGTATTTGGTCAAACGTCGCGCGTTCGCGGCGATCTGCGCTTTGATGGCGTGAGCGCCCGCTACGATGGCCGCGACGCGGACGCTCTCACGGATGTTTCGTTCTCGATCGCTGCGGGCAAGCATGTCGCGTTTGTCGGGGCGTCGGGTAGCGGCAAGTCAACCGCCATGGCGTTGTTGGCTGGTTTCTATGCACCCACCCGCGGCAGCATCAGCGTGGACGGCGTCGACGCTACTGCGCTGGGCCTTGATGCTTTGCGCGCAAACATTGCGCTTGTCGCGCAAGACGTGTTGCTTGTTAACGATTCCGTCAGTGCCAACATTGCCTTCGGTTGCGATGCGAATACCGTGAACGTCGATCGCGTTCGCTGGGCGGCGGAGGCCGCTGGTGCTGCCTCGTTCATCGCAGCTTTGCCGGGTGAGTACGATGCCGTTGTGGGCGAAGGCGGTGGATTGTTGTCGGGCGGGCAGCGGCAGCGCATCTCGATTGCTCGTGCGCTTTACAAGGGCGCGCCGATTGTCTTGTTCGACGAGGCGACGTCCGCGCTTGACACGGAATCTGAGCGACTCGTGCACGAAACGCTGCGAGTGCTTGGCGACAAGCACACCGTCGTGCAGATTGCGCATCGCTTGAGTACAGTCCGCGACGCAGATGAAATTTTTGTGTTTGACGGTGGCCGCATCGTTCAGCGCGGCACTCACTCTAGCCTGGCGGCTGATTCGTCGGGGCCGTACTTCCGATTGCTTTCTCGTCAGGTGGATTGAAGTCGACGATCCAGCGTTTGAGTTCTGCACGTACGTCGGAAGGTGTTGGCTGATTGATCCAACGGATCAACGCATCAATATCTATTGTGACATCATGTTTCGAAATCACGCGCCGCACTTTCGCGTGGTCGGTGGCGACAAATTCTTCGTCACCGCCCGTTAGCTCTTCGTGCATTTTCTCGCCTGGACGTAGGCCCGTGAAGACAATTGGAATCGCGTCTGCGGAACCCTTGGCGAGTCGGATAAGCTCTTCCGCGAGCTCGACGATTCGAACGGGCTTACCCATGTCGAGCACGTAAAGCGATTTTGGATCGGCATTCAATCCGGCTTGCAGAACTAGTTGCGCTGCTTCGGGTATCGACATGAAGTAGCGCGTCATTT